>CAZSWL010000286.1:0-2627 GCA_964610725.1 uncultured Bauldia sp. | reverse complement strand
AAGCTACGGAGTGTGTGTCTGACACAGAACCTGTTTGGGATTTGATCCGCGACCCGGGGCCGGGTGTTTAGTGACAATTAACTTGGCCGGTCGATGACAACTATCTTGGCCGCTTTTGGGGCTAAGGTATCCGGCATTTGCACGAACCGAAGGTTTGCAGATGCCGGGCAAGCACATCACCAAGCAGCAGGTCAGGTTATACATGACACATCGAAAGCAAGGCGAAACGCAGATAGTAGCCAGTGCGAAGGCTGGCATGTCGGCACGCACGGGGCGACGCATTGACGTCGGCGAAGTCAGGGTGGAGGAGTCCAAGCAGCGCCACTGGCGCACCCGTAAAGACCCCTTTGCCGAGGTCTGGGACAGCGAGGTGGTCCCGTTGTTGGAGCGCCAGTCGGCGCTCAATGCCACGACGCTGTTCGAGGATTTGCAGGAGCGCCATCCGGGAGCGTATCCCAACGCGCGCAGGCGCACCTTCCAGCGGCGGGTCAAAGCATGGAAAGCGCTGCATGGACCGGACAAGGAGGTGATGTTCCGCCAGCGGCAGGAGCCAGGCCGGTTGGGTCTGTCGGATTTCACCGAGCTGAAGGAGGTGAGGGTGACCATCGGCGGGGAGCCCTTGGATCATCGCCTCTACCACTTCCGTTTGCCCTTCAGTGGCTGGAGCCACCTCAAGGTGGTGCTCGGCGGGGAGTCCTACACGGCGTTGGCCGAAGGGCTGCAGGAGGCCCTGTGGCGACTCGGCGGGGCACCGCGGGAGCATCGTACCGACAGCTTGTCTGCGGCCTACAAGAACCTCACAGCCGACGAGCAGTCGGACCTGACCGAACGCTACGAGAGCCTGTGCGGACACTACGGTATGCACCCGACGCGCAACAACCGCGGCGCCAGTCACGAGAACGGGGCCGTGGAATCGCCCCACGGCCATCTCAAGCGGCGCATTGCCCAGGCGCTGCTGCTGCGCGGCAGCAGTGATTTCGACTCGCTCCAGGACTATCGCACGTGGCTCGATGAACTGGTGCGGCGATTCAACCGCCGCTGTACCGAGGCCCTGGCCATCGAACGGCCCGTCCTGCAGGGGCTGCCGGCACGGCGCACCACTGACTTCACCGAGCAGGTGGTCAGCGTCACCACCTCCAGCACCATCGAGGTCAAACGGGTGCTTTACACGGTACCGGCCCGCCTGGTCGGCGAGCGGCTGCGGCTGCATATCTTCGATGATCGCATCAAGGGTTACCTCGGCGCGGCGCACGCCGTAACCCTACCGCGGGTCTATGGGGTGAGTCACGAGCGGCGCGCCCGCTGCATCGACTCTACCGCCACCTCATTGGCCAGTTGGTGCGCAAGCCCCAGGCGTTTCGCTACTCCCAGCTGCGCGACGACCTGCTGCCCAATGCCACCTACCGGCGCATCTGGGCTGAGCTCGATGAACGATTGGAGCCGCGGGCGGCCTGCAAGCGCATCGTCGGCATCCTCGCACTGGCGGCGCGCGCCGAGTGTGAGCAGGCGCTGGGGACCTATCTGCTGCACCGGCTGAGCGTCGGCGAGGTGCCGAGCCTGTTGGAGCTCGAGCGCCGCTTTGCGCCACGCAATGAGGACACCTCCCCGCAGGGGCGGCTCTTGCAGGGGGGCTTCCAGCATCCGCTGGCCCTCTATGACGCGCTGTTGCCAGCCTCCGCCGGGGAGGTGCACTGAGATGCCCCACACCGCCACCTTGCCGCTGCTGCTCAAGCAGCTGAAGCTCATCACCATGGCCCGCCACTGGGAGCGGCTATTGCAGCAGGCCGCCCAGGACGGCTGGAACGGGGCCGAATACTTCACGGCCTTATGTGAGCTGGAGTTGGCCGAGCGTCACCGCCGACGTATCGCCCGTCAAGCCGCCGAGTCGCGTCTACCCGCCGGCAAGAGCCTGGCCAGCTTCGACTTCACCCAGGTGCCGGCTCTGTCGGCGGGGCAGATCAACGCCTTGGCCGGCACCGCCGAGTGGACCCGCCAGAGCCGCAACGTGCTGCTGTTCGGCCCCAGCGGCGTAGGCAAGACACACCTGGCGACGGCCATCGGCCATGGCCTGATCGAGCAGGGCGTGCGGGTGCGCTACTTCGCCACCACGGCACTGGTGCAGCAGCTGCAGCTCGCCCGCGAGCACCTGCGACTGGAGGAGGCTCTGCACAAGCTCGACCGCTACCGCACCCTCATCCTCGATGATTTCGGCTACGTGAAAAAGACCGATCAGGAGACCCACGTCCTGTTCGAGCTCATCGCCCACCGCTACGAGACCGGCAGCCTCATCATCACCTCCAACCAGCCGTTCGCCGAGTGGGACCGCATCTTTCCGGATCAGATGATGACCGTCGCCGCCGTCGACCGGCTGATCCATCACGCGACCATAATCGAGGTCAGCAGCGATAGCTACCGGCGCAAACAGGCCCTACAGCAAGCAGACGGGCAAGCGACGAAAATGACACCAGCTCCGGCGACAACTACCGTGGCCGGGCTGATCCCGCCGCCATAAGTCCGCTGGGATAATTGTCGCCGCTCGGGTCGCGGCTCGATGCGCCGATAACTCCTCCGGCGGGCCGCCCCCTGCCGTTGGGCGGGGTAAGACACCGTAAGTAGCCCCAACGGCG
>CAZSWL010000285.1:0-3327 GCA_964610725.1 uncultured Bauldia sp. | reverse complement strand
GTGCTGCTGTTCGTCATCGGCGAGCTCGTCCACCCCGGTTTTGCCCGCTTCCAAAGCGTCACCGCCGTGCTGACCATCGCCTCCTTCGTCGGGCTCGTCGCCGCCGGTCAGACCTTCGTCGTCCTCATTGGCGGCATCGATCTCTCGGTGCCGTGGGTCCTCAACGGCGCCGCGATCCTGCTTGTCACCACCTCGCTCGGTCAGGACGACCGCGCGCTTTATTCGCTGGCCGTGACCCTCGGAATGGGGGCTGCGGTCGGCGTGGTCAACGGGGTCGCCATCGCCTTCGTCGGCGTTCCAGCCGTCGTGATGACGCTGGCCATGAACGGCATCATGGAAGGCCTCACGCTCGGTCTCAGCGGCGGTCTCACCTGCGGTGCCTGCGCCTCGTACGCGCCGCCGCTCGTCGCGAACGCCGTGCACGGGAGCCTCCTCGGCATACCGGCCGCTTTGTACCTGTGGCTGGTGGTGATCGCCGTCGTCTCGGTCGTGCTCAGCTTCACGACCTTCGGCCGCAAGACCTATGCGATCGGCAACAATATGCGCGTGAGCTATCTGGCCGGCGTCAACGTCCGACTGGTCACCGTGCTTCTCTACATGCTGAGCGGCATCTTCGCGGCGCTCGCCGGCATACTATTGGTCGGTTTCGGCGGGCAGGCGTCGCTCGGCATGGGAGATCCTTACCTCTTCCAATCGATAGCAGCCGTCGTCATCGGTGGGGTCTACATGCTGGGTGGTCGTGGCCACTACCTTGGCACTGCCGCCGGGGCGGTCACTCTGGTGGCGCTGGTCAGCGTCCTTCTCGCGATGAACATGCCCGATTATGGCCGCAACATCATCTATGGCATCGTCATCCTGCTGCTTCTGCTGCTCTACGGACGTGAAGAGGTCGAGAGCTGACCCGCGCGCGCCCGCCGCCGTCGGCCGCAGCGGTTTTCGCCGTTGATGGGGGGCTTCGCCGAAGCGTCAACTGATATGGAAGCGGCTCGCCGGTACGCGGGGCCCGGGTAGACGAAGGGAAGCGACCATGAAGCGGTCTGACATCAACCGGCTCGAGCGGGAGGCGCTCGCGCTCTTCGCCGAATATCGGTTCAGCTTGCCTGTCTTCGCGCGATGGAGCGAAGCCGATTGGCGGGCGCAACCGGCAGCAGCCCGATATTGCGCGGCGCATCAGATGGGTTGGGATGTCACCGATTTCGGTTCCGGCAGGTTCGCAGAACGCGGGCTCGTGATTTTCTGTGTGCGCAACGGGCTCCAGGCCGTCGCGGACGAAAAGCCCTACGCCGAGAAGTTGCTGGTTGTCGGGGAAAACCAGGAGACGCCGTTCCACCATCACCACGTCAAGATGGAGGACATCATCGTTCGCGGCGGCGGCAACCTCATGCTCGAGTTCCACAATCTCGACGGGGCGGGCGGCCTTGCAGCCACGCCGGTCACTGTGATGGTGGACGGCGTCGAGCACCGGCTCGACGCCGGCGAGCCGCTCAAGCTGGTGCCCGGCCAAAGCGCAACAATCACGCGCAGGCTTTGGCATCGTTTCTACGGCGAAGCCGGCCACGGCACCGTCCTTGCCGGTGAGGTGTCACAGGTCAATGACGACCTCACCGACAACTACTTTCTGGAAGCGCTCGGCCGATTCAGCAGCATCGAGGAGGACGAGCCCAGACTTTACCCGCTGTGGAACGAAGTGGTGCTGCTCATCTAGGACCGGGACGGTCCCGGCCGGGGCTGCACCGGTCGGACCCGGATCACTCTCCGGCAGCCGATCGGTGCCCCGACGCGCCACCATGCCGGGCAAGCGCTGACAACCGCCTCGTGTCGGCGCTCTTTTGATCCTGGTCAAAGTCCGACCTAGCCGTTTCTTGGAATCGTGTACGATGCGTCGGTTTTGATCGGACGCGACGGGGGCCCGCGCCATGCCTGAGGCCGTTTCCGCCAAAAAGACGATGACCAACGGCGAGGCCGGCCTGATCACCGCCCTGACGGTGCTGGCCTTCGTCTCGGTACTGATCGCCGGCAAGGCTTACACCACCGCCTATTCCTTTCACGCCCTGATCTTCGCGGCGGCCAGCATTTGGGGCATCTTCAAGATCATCTACCGCTACGACGATCGGCCGGCGGCGCTACCGCCGCTGGAGATCGACGGCAAGCCCAACTACAACTACGGCCCGATCAAGTTCGCCACCATTGCCGGCGTCTTCTGGGGCATCGCCGGGTTCACGGTCGGCCTGTGGCTGGCGCTCGAACTCGCCTTCCCGGCCTTCAATCTCGATCTCGTCTGGATCAGCTTCGGCCGCCTGAGGCCGCTGCACACCTCGGCGGTGATCTTCGCCTTCGGCGGCAACGTCCTTCTGGCGACCTCTTTCTACGTCGTCCAGCGGACCTCGCGGGCACGGCTGGCGGGCGACCTGGCGCCGTGGTTCGTGGTGCTCGGCTACAATCTCTTCATCGTCATCGCCGGCACCGGCTATCTCCTCGGCATCACCCAGTCGAAGGAATACGCCGAGCCGGAGTGGTACGCCGACCTGTGGCTGACGGTCGTCTGGGTGGTCTACTTCCTGGTCTATCTGGGCACCTTGTTGCGTCGCAAGGAGCCGCACATCTATGTGGCCAACTGGTTCTTCCTCGCTTTCATCCTGACCATCGCCGTTCTCCACATCGGCAACAACGTCGCGATCCCGGTCTCGATCTTCTCGTCGAAATCCTACGTGGTATGGGCGGGCGTACAGGACGCCATGGTGCAGTGGTGGTACGGCCACAACGCCGTCGGCTTCTTCCTGACGGCCGGCTTCCTCGGCATCATGTACTATTTCATCCCCAAGCGGGCGGACCGGCCGGTCTATTCGTACCGGCTGTCGATCGTGCACTTCTGGGCGCTGATCTTCCTCTACATCTGGGCCGGCCCGCACCACCTGCACTACACGGCCCTGCCCGACTGGGCGCAGACGCTGGGCATGACCTTCTCGATCATGCTGTGGATGCCGTCGTGGGGCGGCATGATCAACGGACTGATGACGCTGTCCGGCGCCTGGGACAAGCTCAGGACAGACCCGGTGATCAGGATGATGGTGGTGTCGGTCGCCTTCTACGGCATGTCGACCTTCGAGGGGCCGATGATGTCGGTGAAGATCGTCAACTCGCTCAGTCACTACACCGACTGGACCATCGGCCACGTCCATTCCGGCGCACTCGGCTGGGTCGCCTACATCTCGTTCGGCGCAGTCTACTGCCTGGTGCCGTGGGTGTGGAACCGCAAGGGGCTCTATTCGCTGCGCCTGGTCGAGTGGCACTTCTGGGTGTCGAGCCTCGGCATCGTCCTCTACATCA
>CAZSWL010000284.1:0-4759 GCA_964610725.1 uncultured Bauldia sp. | reverse complement strand
TTCCTAATCTGAGGGTCGCGCGTTCGAATCGCGCCGGGGTCACCAAATAAATCAACACGTTTGTTAGTCTAGTTGGCAGCGGCCAAAGCGCCAGTGAGCACATAGTAAGTACCTCCGCTGAGGGCCGTCGCATGGGTTCAGCAGAAAGCGGGCCTGATGGCCGGCAGCAGCGGGCCTCGTATCAACATCGTCGTGGCCGTTGTGATCATCCTTGCCGTCGTCGGGCTTTGGGTCTTGCTAGGCGGTGGCCGTTCAAAATTCAGACAAGGTAGAAGAATGTCGACCGGCGGCGCGATTGACTTGCACGCTCGGGAAGTAGCCGGCTCCCAAGCTGGACGCGGCCGTATCGCCTACTGCATTTCGCCCACTCTGAGCGCAAGTGGGGTGATGCATTCCTCAGTATCGTTCTTCACGCTGTTGACCGCGCGGCTCACCTCGTAAGCCTTCATCAGTTCGGGGTCGCACGGCTTGAGCATGGCGCGTGCGTCCTCGATCGCCGTTTCCTTGTCGAGCCACTGGTCATAGTCGCTCGACTTCAGGATTATCGGCATCCGATCGTGAATGGGGGCGGTGAGTTCGTTCGGCGGGCCGACGATGATGGTGGCGGAGAGGATGTCCTCGCCGGCGATGTGGGCAAATTCCCACAGCCCAGCGAAGGCAAACGGCTCCAGGTCCTTCATGACGAAGCGATATGGCTGGCGGCCGTCGGCTCGTTTCTCCCACTCATAGAAGCCGGTTGCCGGGATCAGGCAACGTCGCTTGGCGAATGCCTCACGGAACAGAGGCAGTTTGTGGACCGTCTCCATACGGGCATTGATGTGGGGAACCTTCGGTATCTTCTCCATCCAGAAGGGCACCAGGCCCCAGCGCGCCATCGTCAGTTCGCGGGTACCGTCGCGCGGATCGATGCGGACAATCGGGATCTGGTCGGTTGGGGCGACGTTGTAGCGCGGCGGGAAATTGGAGTTGGGCAACCGATCGGCCTTGAACAGCCGCTTGTAGGCTTCGCGCGCAATCAGGTTGTCATAGCGACCGCACATGGTCGGTGGTTCCAAATGGAGTACGCCGTCACCGGCAGAAAGCATCGTCATACTAGGCGCTTTCAGCACCGAACGCCCGAATTTATTCCTAGCCGTGCTGTGTTCGGCCACGACCCGGACAATCGAGACGACTGCGGCTGACGATAAGGATCGGCCCCACCCGCGGGCTACATCTCGTGGGCGGCATGCGGCGCAAGCTCACCGAGGACGAACGCAATCCGGTGGCTGACGCCATCGTCGATCACGGATGGCCGTTGGCGAGGTCGGCGAGAAGGTCGGCGGCGATCGTCGCTCGCGAAACGGTAAGGTCCTGCCCCTCGGTCATCTCGCTGACCGCGGCGAGCACCCGCTCGGCCGATGCGCTGGTGTCGACCAGCCACTTCTGCAACGGTTCCGCTTCGTCGCCGCCCGCCTTGAGTGCGGCGATCGAGATCTGCCGGCGCGCGACGTCGAGCGTGCCGAGTGCCCGATCAAGCGCGATGGCATCGTAGTGGTCGGTGATCGGTAGCGACCGCGCCGCTATCACGATCCGCGCGATGCGGAAATGCTCCGTTGCCGCGAAATAGACCGCCGTCGCCCGCTTGAGCGGGCACTCGGCGGCAACCGCCGCGAGATGAATGTCGGTCGCGTGCGCCAGCGCCGGCAGGCGAGCGATACGATCGGCGAGGTCGGGCGGCACGCGGGCGGCACGGTAGGCCTCGGCCTCCTTGTGGATGGCGTCGGCAGCGTGCTGCTGCAGGACCGCATCGAGCACCGCGGCAACGCCCTCGACCGCGGGCCGGTAGGTCTCGACTACTGGCCCGATCCCCTCGGCAAAGGACGCATTGCGCAGGAACCAGACCGTTTCGTTGAGGAGCAGCGTCTGCGTCGCCCGGTAGAGCGCCATCTGGACGTCGCCGGTGACGGCCCCATCGAGCCCGTCGATGGCGCCGTTGATCTCGGCGAGCGAGAAGCAATCGCGGACCGCGACGTAGGCGCGCGCCACCGCGTCGACGTCGGCTGCCGCCCGTTCGACCATGCGCGTCGGGTAGGTTGGCCCGCCCGCGTTGATCATTTCGTTGGCGAGCTGGGTGGCGACGATTTCGCGCCTGAGGCGATGGCCGCCGATCTCCTCCGCGTAGGGCGCCCGCATGCGCGCCGGGAAATAGCTAAGGAGCTCGCCGTCGAGCGCCGGATCGTCGACCACATCGCCTGCCAGGAGGTCGTCGAAGAGCACGATCTTGGCATAGGCGGTGAGCACGCCGATCTCGGCGCGGGTGAGCGGCTTGCCCGCCTTGCGGCGCTCCGCCATCGCCGCGTCGTCCGGCAGGCCCTCCACCGCCCGGTCGAGCCGCCCGCGCCCCCCCAGGTCCTGCATGAGGCGGAGCTGGAAGTCGAAGTCCTCGAAGCCGCGCCGCTCCGTCAGCGAAATGGCCAGCGTCTGCACGTAGTTGTTGCGCAGCACCAGCGCGGCGACGTCGCCGGTCATCGCCTTCAGCAGCCGGTTGCGCTTGCGCCGGTCGATGCGCCCGGCGCGCAGCGCCCGCGCCAACGCGATCTTGATGTTGACCTCGACGTCCGAGCAGTTGACGCCGGCGGAATTGTCGATGGCGTCGGAGTTGCAGCGCCCGCCGGCGAGGCCGAACGCTATCCGCCCCTGCTGCGTCATCGCAAGGTTGCCGCCCTCGCCCACCACGCGCGCGCCGATCTCGCCGGCGGTGATGCGCACCGCGTCGTTGGCGCGGTCACCGACGCGCTCGTCGCTCTCATCGGTGCCCTTGACGAACGTGCCGATGCCGCCGAACCACAGCAGGTCGACCTTCGCCTTGAGGATCGCCCGCATGACATCGTTCGGTGTCAGTCGCTCGCCGCTGATGCCGAGCGCGGCGCGTGCCTCGCGGCTCAGCCGGATCGCCTTATCGCGCCGCGAGTAGACCTCGCCACCGGTGGAGATCTTGTCGCGGTCGTAATCCTGCCAGCTCGACCGCGGCAAGGCGAACAGGCGCTGCCTTTCCGCGAGGCTCGTCGCCGGGTCGGGATCGGGGTCGACGAAGATGTCGCGGTGATCGAAGGCCGCCACCAGCCGCGTCTCTGGCGACAAGAGCATGCCGTTGCCGAACACGTCGCCCGACATGTCGCCGACGCCGACGACGGTGAACGGCGTCGATTGGATGTCGATGTCGAGCTCGCGGAAATGGCGCTTGACCGCCTCCCAGGCACCTCGCGCCGTGATCCCCATCGCCTTGTGGTCGTAGCCTTGCGAGCCGCCGCTGGCGAAGGCGTCGGAGAGCCAGTAGCGGCGCTCGTCGGCGATGGCGTTGGCGAGGTCGGAGAAGGTCGCCGTGCCCTTGTCGGCCGCCACCACCAGGTAGGGATCGTCGTCGTCGTGGCGCACCACGCGCTCCGGCGGCACCACCGCCTCGCCATCGAGGTTGTCGGTGAGGTCGAGCAGACTGCCGATGAAGATGCGATAGGCGGCGGTCGCCTCGGCCATGACGTCGTCGCGGCTGCCGCCCGGCGGCAGCCATTGCGGCACGAAGCCGCCCTTGGCGCCGACCGGCACGATGACGGCATTCTTGACCTGCTGGGCCTTGGCCAGGCCCAAAATCTCGGTGCGGAAGTCGTGCGGCCGGTCCGACCAGCGGATTCCGCCGCGCGCCACCTTGCCGAAGCGCAGGTGGACGCCTTCCAGCCGCGGCGCGTGGACGAAGATCTCGTGGAAGGGCCGCGGCTCCGGCAGGCCCTCGATCTTCTGCGAGTCGAGCTTGAAAGTGATCTCCGCCGGCGGCTCGCCGTCGGCCCGGCGTCGAAAAAAGTTGGTCCGCACCATCGCCGAGATGACGTTGGCGAAACGCCGGATGACGCGGTCTTCCTCAAGGCTTTCGACGCCTTCCAGCGCGGCCTCGATCCTCGCGACGGCATCCGCCGCCGCCGCCTCGTCGTGCGCGTCCGGGTCGAAGCGGACCCGGAAGAGACGCACCAGCTCGGCGGCGATGGCGCCGTGGCGGGCGAACGTCGCCCACATGGAGTGCTGCGGGTGGGGCGTGCCGGCCTGCCTCAGGTAGCGCGACACCGCTCGCAACAGCGCCGCCTCGCGCCAATGAAGACCCGCCGTCAGCACCAGCGCGTTGTAGCCGTCGTTCTCGGTCTGCCGGCGCCACACCGCCAGCAGGCACTGCGTCAACGGAACGCCGAGCTTGTCGAGGTCGATCGCCGTGCCATCGGCCGCCGCGAGGCTCATGTCGTGCACGTGAACGGCGGCCGTCTGGCCGGCCGGCGCCACCTCGTAGGAGCGTTCCTCGATGACCCGGAAGCCGATGTTTTCCAGCATCGGCACGCGCACCGACAGCGCGATCGGCGTTGCGCGATGGATCAGCTTGAGGTCGACCAGGTTCTCGTCGCCCGCGGCGCCGAAACGCACGGCCAGCGGCGAGGTCTCGGTCAGCGCCTCAAAAGCGGCGATATCGTCGACGGCGGTCGCCGGCGGGAAGTCGTCGCGATAGGCGGCCGGAAAGGCCGCCTCATAGCGCGCGATCAGCGCCGCCGCCCGCCCCGGCCCGTGCGCTGCCATGAGCCGGCGGCTGAGGTCGTCGGCCCACGTTCGCACAATCGCCGCCAGCCCCGCCTCGAGGCTGGCCCGGTCCGGCGATGGCGTCTTGCCGCCCGAGCGCCCGATGATGAAGTGCACCCGCGCCAGCGGCATGTTTTCGGGAAAGGCCGGATAGTACGCCGAGACGTGG
>CAZSWL010000283.1:0-6346 GCA_964610725.1 uncultured Bauldia sp. | reverse complement strand
GTTTAACGGGGCAAGAAAAAGAGTTGTAGCGGCATACCGTGCGCGGCGGCTTGTTGGCGCGTGCGGAGGGGGCGTCTATGTCACGCATACTGCCGGGCGACGCCGGCGACACGACGGCTGCGGCCGCGTGCTGCAACGGCGTCGCGGATCACGCTCGCGCAAGTCGACGACGCGTCGACGGGTGGCGGCTGGCCTTCGGTTGGATGCCACGACTGTGCCGACGCCCGCGGCAACACGTATTGAGGCAACAATCATGACGATCCCGGCTGACCTCGGCGGCGACTTGCTTGTTTCCGACGCCTCGCCAAGCGGCCCGACAGGCCCAGGTGGCGCCGCGCCCCTGCCAACCGGCGGCATTGATAACGAGGAGGGCGGTCCGATGGCGGCAAACGCGCCAGATGCGGAACAGTGGTCGCGTGTGAAGCGGCGTTTGCGCACGGAACTCGGCGAGGACGTGTTCAGCAGCTGGTTCGGACGCGTCACGTTCGAAGAGGCCGGGCCCAATGTCGTCTACCTGTCGGTGCCGACACGCTTTCTCAAGTCGTGGATAACCTCCCACTACGGCGAGCGGCTGCTGGGGCTGTGGAAGGGCGAGCACGTCGCCATCGCGCGCGTCGAGATACTGGTGCGCGGCGCCGTGCGCACCAAATGCGCCGTCCCGGTACGGAAAGCGGAGACACCGGGCGTGTCGGCGGTCGCGGTGCCGGCGACGGCGATCAGGCGTGCGGCGGAGCCGCAGGGCCCACTCGGCGGCTCGCCGGTCGAACCGCGCTACAGCTTCGAGACATTCTGCGAGGGCGCCTCCAACCGACTCGCCTTCGCGGCGGCGCGCGCGGTTGCCGAATCCGGATCCGGCAAGTCGACCCAGTTCAATCCGCTCTACATCCATGCCGGCGTCGGGCGCGGCAAGACCCACCTGCTCCACGCCACGACGCGGGCGGCGCGGCTCGCCCATCCCGACCGCAAGGTGGTCTACCTGACCGCGGAACATTTCATGTTTCGCTTCGTTGCGGCGTTGCGCAGCCAGTCGGCAATCCCCTTCAAGGAGAGCCTGCGCGACATCGACCTGTTGCTGATCGACGACATGCAGTTCCTGCAAGGCAAATCGGTGCAGCAGGAATTCTGTCACATGCTCAACACCTTGATCGACGGCGCCCGCCAGGCGGTGGTCGCCGCCGACCGGCCGCCGGCGGAGCTGGAAACGCTCGATGAAAGGGTGCGCTCGCGGCTGCGCGGCGGCGTCGCCTTCGAGATCGCGGCGCCCGATGTGGGGCTGCGCCGCGACATCCTGATGTCGCGCTACAGCGCCGCACAGGCGCAGAACCCCGGCCTCGATATTCCCGATCCGATCCTCGAATACGTGGTTCAGTCGGTCGTCTCGAACGGCCGCGACATCGAGGGCGCCCTCAACCGGCTGGTGGCGCAGTGGCAGTTCACCCGGCAGCCGGTGACCCTCGCCTCGGCCGAAATCACGCTGCGCGACCTGGTCGGGGCACGCGAGCCGCGCCGGGTGCGTATCGAGGACATCCAGCGGGTGGTAGCGCGCCACTACAACGTTTCCAAGGCCGACCTCCTGTCGAGCCGGCGCACCCGCACGATCGTCAGGCCGCGCCAGATCGCCATGTACCTGGCCAAGGTGCTGACGCCGCGCTCGCTGCCCGAGATCGGCCGCCGCTTCGGCGGGCGCGACCACACCACCGTGCTGCACGCCGTGCGCAAGATCGAGGAGATGATCCAGGGCGACAGGGTGCTCGCCGAGGAGATCGAACTGTTGAAGCGCATGATCGACGAATGAGCGGCCCTTGCCAAAGGCGTTGCGCCGGGCCAATTTGCGGCCAATCCGGCGGATGCGTGGTGTCTGCCGGGTGAAGTCCTGCGGCACCACCTGTTGCACGAAGGCCAGCCATGCGCGCGACCGTTGAGCGATCGCACCTGTTGAGGTCCCTCGGTCACGTTCACCGCGTGGTCGAGCGGCGCAATACCATCCCGATTCTGTCCAACGTTCTGCTGCGCGGCGCCGGCGGACAGCTGACGCTGAAGGCCACCGACCTCGACCTCGAGATCACCGAGACGGTGCCGGCCGAGGTCGGCCAGGACGGCGCCACGACGGTGCCCGCCCACATCCTGCACGACATCGTGCGCAAGCTGCCCGACGGGGCGGAGGTCTCGCTGGACAGCGGCGACGGCTCGCAGCTGGCGCTGAAATCGGGTCGCTCGCGCTTCACCCTGCAGGTGCTGCCGGAGGCCGATTTTCCCGACCTCACCACCGGCGAGTTCCCCACCCGCTTCACGCTGCCGGCGAGCGCGGTCAAGAAGCTCATCGACCGCACCCAGTTCGCCATCTCGACGGAGGAGACCCGCTACTATCTCAACGGCATCTACCTGCACGTCGTCGCCGTCGACGGCAATCAGATGTTGCGGGCGGTCGCCACCGACGGCCACCGTCTCGCCCAGGCACAGATCGAGGCGCCCGCGGGCAGCGAAGCGATGGCCGGCGTCATCGTGCCGCGCAAGGCGGTCGGCGAGATCCAGAAGCTGATCGAGGACCCCGAGGCGGGCGTCGAGATGGAGATTTCAGACACCAAGATCAGGGTCACCATCGGCGGCGTGGTGCTGACCTCCAAGCTGATCGACGGCACCTTCCCCGATTACGCGCGCGTCATTCCGCACGCCAACGACAAGGTGCTCAAGGTCGACCGCGACGCTTTCGCCGAGGCGGTCGACCGGGTGTCGACCATTTCCTCGGAGCGCGGTCGCGCGATCAAGCTGGCGGTCGGCGACGGCAGAATGGTGCTGTCGGTCAACAATCCCGATTCGGGCAGCGCCAGCGAGGAGCTGGGCGTCGACTATGCCGCCGATGATCTCGAAATCGGTTTCAACGCCCGCTACCTGCTCGATGTCGCCGGCCAACTCGAGAGCGGCACTGCGGAATTCCGCTTCGCCGACGCAGGTTCGCCCACCCTCATCCTCGACGACGGCGCCGCCGACGCCCTCTACGTGCTGATGCCGATGCGGGTGTGAACCGGCGCGCGGGCGGCTTGGCGCGTCCCTGGCGCCGTCGTAGAACGGCGGCAAAGGGGAGGATGCCATGCACGCTGCCGAGACCGGCGATACCTTCGCCGTCGCCGACGAGATCGTCGCCTTCAAGCGGGCCATGGCCCCGCGCCGGGCGGAGCTGAAGCACGCCTTCAGCGAGGTGCGCGACCAGATCCGGCGGGCGGCGGAGCTGATCCAGTCCGCGACTGCGGCCGGCCGCTCGGTCATTCCCGAGATCGGCTATGACGATATCAGGGCGGGGCGTGTCAGCGACGCGGCCCGCCAGGCCATTCGCCGCTGCGGCTGCGCGGTGGTGCGCGGTGTCTTTCCCGCCGACCAGGCACGCGGCTGGCTGGACGAGGTCGGCTGCTATCTCGACGACAACGACTATGAGGGCAAGGAGGTCGCAAAGCGCAGCCTCGACAAATATTTCTCCACCCTGAAGGCCGGCCGGCCGCAAATCTTCAACGTCTATTGGTCGAAGCCCCAGGTGCTGGCGCGCCAGGACGAGAAGCTCGCCGAGACGCGCTCCTTCCTCGATCGGCTGTGGACCAACTACGAGGGCGTCTTCGACCCCGACCTGCAGTGCACCTATGCCGACCGCGTGCGCCGGCGCCGGCCCGGCGACAAGACGCTCGGCCTGTCGCCGCACATGGATGCCGGCACCGTCGAGCGCTGGATCGATCCCGGCTACCAGCGCGTCTACGAACGCATCTTCGCCGGCGACTGGCGCGGCTACGATCCCTTCGACGCGCGCCATCGGCTGGAGACGCGCGAGATCCCCTCGCCGGCGGTGGCAAGCGTTTTCCGCACCTATCAGGGTTGGACGGCGCTCAGCCGGCAGGGCCCCGGGGACGGGACGCTGCGCCTCATTCCGATCGCCGAGGGGATCGGCTACGTGCTCCTGCGCGCCCTCCAGGACGACGTGGCCGAGGACGATCTTTGTGGAGCCGCACCCGGCCGCGCGCTCGGCGTCACGCCCGTGTGGCACGCCGACATGATCGCCGGTACCGTTTCCATCCCCGAGGTGATGCCCGGTGACACCGTGTGGTGGCACACCGACATCTGCCACTCCGTGGCCGACGAGCACACCGGCACCGAATACGCGAGCGTCATCTACATCGGCTCCGCCCCCGACTGCGCCAAGAATCGCGCCTATCTGCCGCGCCAGTGCCAGGCGTTTCGCGACGGCCGCTCGCCGCCGGACTTTGCGCCGATGGATTTCGAGGTCGGGTTCAAGGACCGCGCCACGGAAGCCGATCTCACCGCCCTCGGCCGTAAGCAGATGGGCTTGCGCTAGACATGCGAAGGGCCGTCCCTCGGGACGGCCCTTCCATTGCCAGCCGCGTAAGCAGCGGCTTGACCAAACTCGGCCTCAACTTCAGGAGGCGAGGACCTCGCGAACGAGGTTCCAGGTCAGCTCCGCCGCACGCGGCGTAAGACAATGAGACACTGGATCACCTCCTTTCGGTTGTTGACGGGAGCCGCGAATATGACGCCGCCGACGGAGATCCGCAAGACGGCCGTGAGGCGGCGCGGCAAGACGGGCACGTGCGGCAGGCCGCCAGGCGCGCTAAGACCGCCTCCGTGCCACAATCGCACCGCCCGACCCGCACCTCGCTCGCCCGGCTGAAGCTCACCGGCTTCCGCAACTATGCGGCGCTGTCGCTCGACCTCGACCAGCGTTCCGTCGTGCTCACCGGAGCGAACGGCGCCGGCAAGACCAACCTCCTCGAAGCGATCTCGTTCCTCTCGCCGGGGCGCGGCTTGCGCGGGGCCCGGCTCGACGAGGTGGCACGCCGTCCCGGCGATGGGTCGTGGGCGGTGGCGGCCACCGTGGACAAGGCCGGCGGCCCGGTCGATCTCGGCACCGGCGTCGCCCTCACGCCGGAGGGACCACAAACGCGGCGCTCGGTGCGCGTCAACCACGCCCCTGCCCGCTCGGCCGACGCCTTTCTCGAACAGCTCAGGGTCATCTGGCTGACGCCGGCGATGGACGGCCTGTTCACCGGCCCGGCCGGTGACCGCCGTCGCTTCCTCGATCGCGCCGTGCTCGTCATCGACAGGAGCCACGGCAGCCGGGTCAACGCCTTCGAGAGGGCGATGCGGGGGCGCAACAAGCTGCTTGCCGAGGGGCCCGATCATTCCGCCTGGCTCGACGCCATCGAGACCGAGATGGCCGAGCTTGCCGTCGCCATCGCCGCGGCGCGGCGCGAATGGGCGGAGTCAATCGCGGCCCTGATCGCCGAGAGCGACACCGCCTCGCCGTTCCCGTTCGCCGAAATCGCGCTGGAAGGGATGCTCGAGCACTGGCTGGACGGCCATTCGGCCAGCGCCGCGGAAGACCTTTATCGCGCCGACCTCGAAGGGGAGCGCCCGCGCGACGCCCACGCCGGACGAACGCTGTCCGGGCCTCATCTGTCGGATCTGCGCGTTCGTCACGGACCCAAGCAGGCGGCGGCGGAGACCTGCTCGACCGGTGAGCAGAAGGCGCTGCTGATCGGCCTGGCGCTGGCTGAGGCGCGGCTTGCCGCCCGCCTTTGCGGCGAGACGCCGCTCGTGCTCCTCGACGAGGTTGCGGCCCACCTCGACCGGACCCGGCGCGAGGCGCTGTTCGCGATGCTCGACGACCTCGGCTGCCAGTCCTTCATGACCGGCACCGACGAGGGCGTTTTCGCCGCCACCGGCGAAAAAACCCGGCGCTTGCGGGTGGAGGACGGACGGCTCGCGCCAACGGGGTGAAAAACCGCCGCGGCGGGCCATTGTGCGACGCAAAAATATTCACCTAAATTCTTGGCAAAGGGGCGAAATCCGGCCCCGACGATGCTATATTAGGCAGGTGATTCCAGGGCCCTTCCCGCCGGTCAAACGCGCCCCGCGAGGGGCGGTCGCGCGGTGGCCGAACGGCCCTTCGGACGCCCCGACGGCCCAGCGGTACAGCACATGAACGAACTGAAACCCGTCGGCAAACGGTCCGGCGACTACGGCGCCGAATCGATCAAGGTCCTCAAGGGCCTCGACGCCGTGCGCAAGCGCCCGGGCATGTACATCGGCGATACCGATGACGGCTCGGGCCTGCATCACATGGTCTACGAGGTGGTCGACAACGCGATCGACGAGGCGCTGGCGGGCCACGCCGACATGGTGGTGGTGACGCTCAACCCGGACGGCTCGGTCACCGTCATGGATAATGGCCGCGGCATACCGACCGACATCCACAAGGGCGAGGGCGTGTCGGCGGCCGAAGTGATCATGACCCAGCTGCACGCCGGCGGAAAATTCGACCAGAACGCCTACAAGGTGTCGGGCG
>CAZSWL010000282.1:0-6486 GCA_964610725.1 uncultured Bauldia sp. | reverse complement strand
TCGGGGTCATCGTTTGCATCGGCGTGGTGGCGAGCATCATCATGGGCCGACGACAGCGGCGCCGTTTCAATTTTCCTCTGCGTCCCATCTGGGCGGAGGTGTTTCTTTCGGTGGTCGGTTGCATTGCAGTCATCGGCGCCGTCGCCGTCATCAACGCCTATCCAATGCCCCCGCTCCTCGCCCGGCGCTACGCCCAGGCGCACCACATTCCGTGGCCCCAGGGCGGCCTGTTCATTTCGTTCGGCATCTCGGTTCCCGTCCTCATCGCACTGGCGACCGCGCTGGCGATGACGTTCATCGCCAAGCGCACCCGTTTCGGGCGCTACGTGTTCGCCATCGGCGGCAACCCGGAAGCCGCCATACTCGCCGGCATCAAGACCCGCCGCGTCATCATGCAGACCTTCATCGTCATGGGCATCCTGTGTGGTGTCGCCGCGGTGATCGCCACTGCCCGCCTCAATGCCGCCACCGTCGGACTCGGCACCAACTACGAGCTTTATACGATCGCGGCGGCGGTCATCGGCGGCACGTCCTTCTCGGGCGGCATCGGCACGATATCGGGCGCCATGCTCGGCGCCCTTCTCATGCAGTCCCTTCAGTCCGGCATGGAGCTGATGGGCATCGACACTCCGCTACAGAACGTCATCATCGGCATCGTGCTGGTTGTGGCGGTCGGTATTGACACCGCCTACCGGCGGCGGACGGCATAGACGGCGGGTCGGGAGGACGCCGAACGATGGCCGAGGATCGCATACCGCTTGTCGACATGCGCGACATCTCCGTTGCCTTCGGCGGTATCCACGCCGTCGAGCATGCCTACATCGACCTATACGCCGGCGAGGTGGTCGGTCTGGTCGGCGGCAACGGTGCCGGCAAGTCGACCTTGATGAAGGTGCTCTCCGGTGCCCAGCGGCGCGACTCCGGCGAGATCTACATCGACGGCAAGGTGGCGACGATCAACAATCCGCGCGACGCCAAGATCTACGGCATCGAGACCATCTATCAGACGCTGGCGCTCGCCGACAACATCGATGCCGCCTCCAACCTGTTTCTCGGCCGCGAGCTGACGACGAAGGTGGGCACCCTCGACGACATCGCCATGGAGGCGGCGACGCGCAAGGTCATGGGGCGGCTCAATCCCCACTTCGTTCGCTTCAAGAACCCGGTGATCACGCTGTCCGGCGGGCAGCGTCAGTCGGTCGCCATCGCGCGCGCCATCCACTTCAACGCCCGCATTCTGATCATGGACGAGCCGACCGCCGCCCTTGGCCCCGCCGAGAGCGAGCAGGTGCGCAATCTTGTCAAGCAGCTGAAGAAGGAAGGCATCGGCATCTTCCTCATCAGCCATGAGATCCACGACGTCTTCGACCTCGCCGACCGCATCACCGTCATGAAAACGGCGCGAATGGTCGGCACCGTTAACAAGAACGACGTCGACACCGATAAGGTGCTGGGCATGATCATCGGCGGCAGCATTCCGCCGGGCGTCGCGATCACCCACGCCTATTCCGAGGCGCGTGTATGAGTGAAGCTTGCCACCCCCGCCGGGGTGGACGACGATTTCTTCCGACTGCGACCGTCGTTTGCGTGACTTTGCTGTTGGCCGGCGGCGCTGCCGCCGGCGACGCACCGCCGTGGGCGGAGCGCGCCATCGTCAGTCACGTCGATTTCGCCTCGCTCGAAGGCGTCCTGACATCCGACCAGCTGCAGACGCTGATCGCGGCCGGCAGGCACCTGTTCACCGCGCGTTTCACCGTCGACGACGGCCTCGGCCGGCCGATGGCGACCCAGGCGATCATCCCGACCCTGCGCAAGCGGCCGACCGACGCCGCCTTCCGGCGCACCGCCGGTCCCGACTCCAACAACTGCGCCTCGTGCCACAACGTGCCCGCCGTCGGCGGAGCGGGCGACTTCACCGCCAATGCCTTCATTTC
Source organism: uncultured Bauldia sp. (assembly GCA_964610725.1). Taxonomy (GTDB): domain Bacteria; phylum Pseudomonadota; class Alphaproteobacteria; order Rhizobiales; family Kaistiaceae; genus JBBDMC01. The sequence goes on along the minus strand of CAZSWL010000282.1, from coordinate 4,552 downwards.
GGAGGGCTTCGAGAGCGCCGACTTCGATACCCTCGACCCGCAATTCTCCAACGAGCGCGGCTCGGTCAGTCTGTTCGGGGCCGGGCTCATCGACCTGCTCGGTCGCGAGATGACGCACGACCTGCGCGCCGAGCGCGACAAGGCCGTCGCCGCCGCCCGCCAGAGCGGCAAGCCTGAGACCGTCGCGCTCTCCTCCAAGGGCGTCGATTTCGGCAGCCTGACCGTCATGCCCGACGGGCTGGTTGATTTCAGCGACCTCGACGGCGTCGATTCCGACCTCACCATCCGCCCGTTCAGCCAGAAGGGCGTGTTCGCCTCGTTGCGTCAGTTCGCCATCAACGCGGCCAACGCTCATCTCGGCCTGGAGGCGAGCGAACGCTTCGGCAAGCGCTGGACCGGCAGCGCCGATTTCGACGGCGACAAGCATGCCAACGAGCTGGCTCCCGGCGACATCTCGGCCCTGGTCGCCTTCCAGGCGAGCCTGCCGGCGCCCGGCCGCATGGTTCCCGACGACCCGGCCTGGCGGACGGCCGCCGCCCGGGGCGAGCAGGTGTTCGGCGATCTCGGCTGCGCGCAATGCCACCGGCCGTATCTGCCGCTCGACAGCCTCGTCTTCACCGACCCCGCCCCCTATGACACCGCCGGCACCCTGCGCGCCGGCGAGGTGCAGCACCCCATCGTTTACGACCTCGGCCTGCTCGACTGGGCCAAGCAGCTGCCGCGCAACGACAAGGGCCAGATCCTGGTGCCGTTGTTCGGCGACCTCAAGCGTCACAAGATCGCCGACGCCGAAGTCGACCAGCTCGGCAACGAGTTGCTCGCCCAGCGCTTCGTCGAGCGCGACGTGTTCATGACCGCCGAGCTTTGGGGCGTCGGTTCGACGGCGCCTTACGGCCACCGCAACGATTTCACCACGCTCGACGGCATCATCCGCGCCCACGGCGGCGACGGCCGCGCCGCCCGCGACGCCTTCATCGCCGCCAGCGACGAGGACCGCTCCGACCTGATCGCCTTCCTCAAGACCCTGGTGATCGAACCATGACCGGCCGGCCGCTGCTCGTTGCTGCGGCGCTCGCCGCCGTTTTCGTCGCCACCGCCGCCGGACGCGCCGAGGATGCCAAGCCGCCGCCGGTGCCCAACGACATCCCCGACATGCACGAGGAGGCGCTCGCCGCCGGCATCAACCACACCTACGCCGGCCCGTGGGAGTTCTTCGTCGGCGGCGGCGTCGCCGCCTTCGACTGCAACGGCGACCGCCGCCCCGACCTTTTCCTCGCCGGCGGCACCAATCCGGCCGAGCTTTACCGCAACGACAGCGCCACCGGCGGACCGCTGAAATTCACCAAGGTGTCGATGGGCATCCCCGACGAGGATCTCACCCATGTCATCGGCGCCTATCCGCTCGATATCGACAACGACGGCCTCATGGACCTGGTGGTGCTGCGCCTTGGCCGTAACCTCGTTCTCAAGGGCAAGCCCGATTGTCAGTTCGAGGTCAGAAACGGCGCCTGGGCCTTCAACGGCGGCAAGGACTGGACGACGGCGTTTGCGGCGACATGGGAGAAGGGCAACGCCTTCCCGACGCTGGCCATCGGCAACTACGTCGACCGCATGGCGCCCGGCGCGCCGTGGGGAACGTGCGCCGACAGCTATCTCTTCCGTCCCACGCCAGGCGACAAACCGGACTACGCCGATCCGGCCACGCTGTCGCCCAGTTATTGCTCGCTGTCGATGCTGTTCACCGACTGGAACCAGTCGGGCGTGGCGTCGCTGCGCGTCACCAACGACCGGCAGTACTACCGCGGCGGCGAGGAGCAGATGTGGCACGTCGATCCCGGCAAGCCGCCGCGCCTCTACACCGCCTCGGAGGGCTGGCGCCATTTGTCGATCTACGGCATGGGCATCGCCCAGGCCGATCTCTTCGGCGACGGCTATCCCGTCTACGCCCTGACCTCGATGGGCGACACCAAGCTGCAACAGCTCGACGAGCAGTCCGACCTCGACCGGCCGGTCTACAAGGACATCGCCTATCCGCTCGGCGTCACCGCCGCGCGGCCCTACACCGGCGGCGACCTGCGCCCGTCGACCGGCTGGCACAGCCAGTTCGCCGACGTCAACAACGACGGCCTGCTCGATCTGTTCATTTCCAAGGGCAACGTCGAGGCGATGCCCGATTTCGCCGCCGACGATCCCGACAACCTGCTGCTCGGCCAGTGGGACAAGACCTTCGTCGAGGTCGGCGCCCGCGCCGGCATCGCCCTGCCACGGCGCGGCCGCGGCGCCGCCGTCATCGACCTCAACATGGACGGCAAGCTCGACCTCGTCGTCGTCAATCGCGAGGCGCCGGTGAGCCTGTTCCGCAATCTCGGCGCCAAGACGAGCTGGGGCGGCGACCAGCCGCTCGGCAACTGGCTGGAGGTCGAGCTGGCCGAGACCAACGGCAACATCAATGCCGTCGGCGCGCGCATCTCGGTCAAGGCCGGCAACAACGTCATGGACCGCACCGTCGCGGTCGGCGGCGGCCACGCCTCCGGCCAGGCCGGCTTCACCCACATCGGCCTCGGCACCGCCGAACGCGCCGAGATCCGCGTGCGCTGGCCGGACGGCCAGTGGAGCCACTCCTTCCGCGTCTTCGCCAACAACTTCGTGCGCATCGAGCGCGGCAAGGCCGATGCCGAATACTGGCTGCCGCCACCGCCGGACGGCGCCAACTAGCGCCTCGATATGTCCGACCGGATTGATCGAGGCCGGCGCCTGGCCCATAATCAAACCCTGCGCCCCGCTGCCGCGCCGACCGTGAAACCGCTCGCGCTGACCGACCTCTTCGGCCGCACGATCACCTATCTGCGCGTGTCGGTGACCGACCGCTGCGATTTCCGCTGCGTCTATTGCATGGCCGAGGACATGACCTTCCTGCCCAAGCGGGACGTGCTCAGCCTCGAGGAGCTCGACCGACTGTGCACGGCGTTCGTGGCGCGCGGCGTGCGCAAGCTGAGGCTCACCGGCGGCGAGCCGCTGGTGCGCAAGAACGTCATGACGCTGGTGCGCGCGCTGTCGCGCCACCTCGGCAGCGGGCTCGACGAGCTCACCGTCACCACCAACGGCTCGCAGCTCGCCCGCTTCGCCGGCGAGCTCGCCGATTGCGGCGTCAGGCGCGTCAACGTTTCGGTCGATACCCTCGACCCGGTCAAGTTCCGCAAGATCACCCGCTGGGGCGACCTCGACAAGGTGCTTGCCGGCATCGCCGCCGCCCGCGCCGCCGGCCTGCGCGTCAAGATCAACACGGTCGCGCTGAAGGACGTCAACCACAACGAGATCGACGACCTCATCCGCTGGGCGCACGGCTCCGGCATGGATTTCACGCTGATCGAGACCATGCCGATGGGCGAGGTCGACGCCGACCGCACCGACCAGTACCTGCCGCTGAGCCAGGTGCGCGCGGACCTTGCGCGGCGCTGGACGCTTCAAGACATCCCGCTCACCACCGGCGGCCCCGCCCGCTACGTCAACGTCGCCGAGACCGGAGGCCGCCTCGGCTTCATCACGCCGCTCAGCCATAATTTTTGCCAGGGCTGCAACCGCGTCCGTCTCACCTGCACCGGCACCCTCTACATGTGCCTCGGCCAGCAGGACGCCGCCGATCTCAGGGCACCGCTGCGTGCTTCGCAGTCCGACGAACTACTGCAGGCGGCGATCGACGCCGCCATCGCCCGCAAGCCCAAGGGACACGACTTCGTCATCGACCGCGACCATCGCGCGCCGGCGGTGCCGCGCTTCATGAGCGTCACCGGTGGCTAACCGCTCAAGGCCTGGCGGAGCGCCCTGGCGAGGTCTTCCTTGCGGTAGGGCTTGCTGAGGAGGCGCGGCGACACCAATGGCCCGCCGCCGTTGCCCTTGCCGTTGAACTTGGCGTCCGGGAAGCCGGAGGTGAGGAGCACCTTAATCGCCGGCCATTGGCGCCGCGCCTGATCGGCGAGATCGATGCCGCCCATGCCGCCGGCCATGACCACGTCGGTGAACAGAAGGTCGACGCGCTCTTTTTCGAGGATGGCGAGCGCCGCCGCGGCGTTCTCAGCCTCCAGCACCCGGTAGCCGAGTTCCTGCAGCTGGCGCGTGACGACTCGGCAAAGCGACGGATTGTCCTCCACCGCCAGCACCGTTTCGCCGCGGCCTTGAAGTATCGTCGTCGCGACAGGCGCATCGTCCGCCGCCGTCTCGAACCGCGCGCGCGGCAGATAGAGGCGGAACGTCGTGCCGATGCCACGCTCGCTGTAGACGTTGATGTGACCGCCCGACTGCTTCATGAAGCCGTAGACCATGCTGAGACCGAGGCCGGTGCCCTTGCCGGGGCCCTTGGTGGTGAAAAACGGCTCGAAGACGCGGTTGGCGACCTCCCGGTCCATGCCCCCGCCGGTGTCGCTCACCTCTATCATGGCGTAGTCGCCGGGGATCACGTCGGCGTGCTGGGCCGCATAGTCGGCGTCGAGGTGGCGGTTGCCTGTGACGATGGTCAGGTCGCCGCCCTTCGGCATGGCGTCGCGCGCGTTGATGC
>CAZSWL010000281.1:0-4681 GCA_964610725.1 uncultured Bauldia sp. | reverse complement strand
GCATGTTCCAGTCGCCCTTCGGCCGCACCCGCGTGCCGACCTTGGGGCGGGCGGTGATCAGGCCTTTGGCGGTGAGCACGCTGTAGGCCTCGCGCAGCGCCGTGCGCGACACCGAAAACCGCGTACGCATCTCGAGCTCGTTGGGCAGCAGCGAACCGGGCTGGTGGACACCGCTGACGATCTCGGTGCCAAGCTTGTTGGCGAGCGAGGTGAAGACGCTACCCTCGAAGGAGCCGGTTTCGTCGCCGAGGCGAAGCTGAATGGGAACGGCGCTGGTCGTGCGGCGCTGCCGCGCCGGGGTGCCGTCCGCCTTGTGGCGGGGATGATCAGGGGTTGGCATGGCGCGCCTCCGACATCGTTCTAGGCCGTCCGACGCAGGCTGAAGGACCCGACGAGAGAGCGCTGCATCACGATGAACAGGAAGAGCAGAACACCGCTGGTGATCATGATCCAGGCGCCGTTGAGCGACCCGTTGAAAATGATAAGGGTGGCAATCAATCCCAGAATCATGCCGCCGAAGAGAGTGCCCGCCACCATCCCGACACCGCCGGTAAGCAGCGTTCCGCCGAGCACTACCGCCGCGATGGCGTTGAGTTCGTTGCCGGTACCCGCCAGGGGATAGCCGGAGGAGGTGTAAAGAGCATAGATAACACCGCCAAGCGCGCTGTAGAACCCGCCGAGCGCGTAGATCATGATGGTCGTGCGACGTATCGGCACACCCATGAGGATCGCCGAGGGGCGGTCGCCGCCGATCGCATAGACGTTGGTGCCGAATCGGGTGAAATGGGCGATGACGATGGCGATCACCAGCACCACCAGCATGACGATGGCAGAACTGGCCAGGAAGCCGCCGCCGGGCAACGGGATGTTCGCTCCGGCGAAGGCGTCGACAAAGGGGTGTCTGATCGGTATCGAATCGAGAGTGACCATGAAGCAGGCGCCGCGCAGCATGAACAGGCCGGCGAGGGTGATGATGAACGGCTGGATCTCGCAGAAATCGATGATGAAGCCCTGAAATGCGCCGAACAGCATGCCGAAGGACAACATCAAGACGGCGGATTCCAGCGGATGCCAGCCGACGGTGTCGAGTCTCGCCATGACGACGCCGACGAAACCGATCATCGAGCCGATCGACAGGTCGATACCGCCTGACAGGATGACGAAGGTCGTGCCGATCGCCGCGGTGATGATGAAGGCGTTGTCGGCGAGGATGTGGCCGATCACCAGCGTCGAGAAGAAGTGCTTGTAGAGAATCCCGCCGGTGACGAACAGCGCCACGAAAACCGTGATTGTCGCCGCTAGCGGCAGATATCGCTCTCTCATCGGCTCGTCCTCCGGACCAGCGAGACCACAGCGTTGCGGAAATTGTTCGACTGCAAGAGCAGCACGAAGAGCACGACGACCGCCTTGACCAGAAGGTTGTACTCGGGCGGCAGACCGCTCATCAGGATCGAGGTGGTCAGCGTCTGGATGATGAGGGCGCCGATCAGCGTCATGCCGAGGTAGATGCGCCCGCCGGCCAGCGAGCCGCCGCCGATGACCACCGCCAGAATGGCGTCGAGCTCGCTGAACAGGGCGACACTGACCGGATCGGAGGTGTGGGTGTCGGCGGTCAGGATGACGCCCGCCCATCCGGCGCAGAACCCGGAAATGAGGTAGGCGGAATATTTGATCCGGCGCGAGTTGATGCCGGCGAGGTTGGCTGCGGCGGCATGGCCGCCGACCGACTCGAGGAAGAGGCCAAGGGCGGTGCGCCGGATCAACAGCCATAGCACCAGGAAGATCGCGGCGAAGAGAATCAGCCTGGTCGGGATCAGGCTGATGTGGCCGACGCTCAGTCCCTGGAGCAACGGGCTTTCGAAGCTCGGATTGGTGCCGCCGTAAATGAGGTTGATCATCAGCCCGATGCCGCGCCCCGACACCATCAGGATCAGGGTGGCGATGATCGGCTGGATGTCGAGCACCGCGACCAGGAAGCCGTTCCAGGCGCCGCACAGCAGTCCGACCGCAATCGCGATGATTAGGATGACCAAGTGCGGATCGCCTTCGTGAATGCGCCAGGCAATGGTGGCGCCGACCACCGCGATCACCGAGCCGACCGACAGGTCGATGCCCTTGGTGCCGATCACCACGGACATGCCGAGCGCGAGTAGGGCTGGCGGCACGGCGCGATAAAGGATGTCGATCAGGGTGCCGAACAGGCGGCCTTCCTGAATCCGGATGGTGAAGAAGCCCGGGGCGACGAAGCCGTCGGCGATCAGAAGGACGGCTAGCGCCAGCAGCGGCCACACCGCGCGGTGGCCGGCGATGGTGCGCAGCCGCACGGCGAGGTTCCTAGTTTCCCCTCCCGCTGTGGGTTGTACTGTGGACTCTTCGGTCGTCATGTGCCGGCAATCGTGTGGATGATGTTCTCGCGGGTGATGTCGTCGCCGGCCATCTCGGCGACCTTGCGGCGATCGCGCAGCACTGCAAGGCGATCGCTGACGGCGACCAGCTCGTCAAGTTCGGACGATGCCACCAGCAGCGCCAAGCCCTGTTCGCACAGGCGGCGGATCAGCGTCACCACTTCGGCGTGCGCGCCCACATCAATGCCGCGGGTGGGCTCGTCGAGGAGCAGCACCTTGGGCTGCGACCCCAGGGCGCGGGCAAGCACGACCTTCTGCTGGTTGCCGCCCGAGAGCTGACCCACCGGTTTGTCCGCGTCAGGTGTGGCGATGTCGAGAGCCTTGATCATTTCTTCGGCCAGCCGCCTCTGCTCGTCGTGCGGCAGCCGGTGCAGCCAGCCGCGCTTGGTCTGTAGGCCGAGGATGATGTTCTCGCGCACGCTGAGCTCACTGAAAAGCCCTTCGGCCTTGCGGTCCTCCGGGCAGAAGGCAATGCCGGCGTGCAGGGCGTGACCCGGCGAATTGTGCGCCACCGGCCTGCCTTCGAACTTCAGGTGCCCGGAGTCGGGGCGTATTGCCCCGAACAACAGCTTGGCGGTTTCGGTGCGCCCCGAGCCCAGCAGACCCGCCAGCCCGACCACCTCGCCGGCGCGCAGCGAGAGATCGAAAGGCTCCATGGTGCGCCGGCGGCCGAGTCCCTCCGCCGCCAGTTCCGGTTCACCGGTCGCCACGGCAGCGTGGGTCGTCGGCCGCGTTTCGACGTGCGCCAGCTCGCGACCAAGCATCAACGAGATCAACTTGAGTCGCGGCAGCTCGGCAGTCAGCGCCTCACCGACGAGGCGGCCGTTGCGCAGCACCGAGATGCGATCGGCAATCTGATAGACCTGATCGATGAAGTGGGTGATGAAGACGATGGCGATACCGTGTGCCTTGAGATCGCGCACGATGTGAAACAGAAGCTCGGTCTCGTTGGCGTCGAGACTGGCGGTCGGCTCATCGAGCACCAGCACCCGCGTGTTTTCTTCGAGCGCGCGGGCAATGGCCACCAGTTGCTGGATCGCCACCGAATAGGAGCCGAGCGGGCGTTCGACATCGATGTCGAGGTTGAGGCGCTTCAGGCGCTGACGCGCGACCTGCCGTGCGCCGCGCCAGGAAATCAGGCCGAAGCGGCGCAACTGGCGCTCCAGCGTCAGATTTTTGGTGACGGTCAGCGTCGGGATCAGGTTGACTTCCTGATAGACGGTGCTGATACCCAGCGCCTGGGTCTCGGCGGTAGTGTTGACCACGATCGGGCGGCCATCGAGGCGCATCTCGCCTTCGTCGGCGTGCAAGGCACCGGTCATGATCTTGATCAGGGTCGATTTGCCGGCGCCATTCTCGCCGAGCAGCGCATGCACCTCGCCGGCGTTCAGTTTCAGGTCAACCTTCTCGAGTGCCCGAACACCGGGAAAGGTCTTCGAAATGCCGAGCATTTCGACTCTGGGAGTCGAGGTTTCAACCACGGTAGCCAATCCCACCCCACATTGCCTGTTGGCAGGCTAGCCCAGCATAGCAGCCAGCGGGAACTACGGCGCCCTGCTTGGTGCAGGGCGCCGCACTTTGCCTTAAGGCCTGTGGATAGCTCCTAATCGAGCGGGGTTGCCGCGTGGTGCAGATCGGACGGGATCACGATCCACTTCGGCAGGTCCGTCGGCTTCTTCAGGTAGTCCAGCATGACCGGATAGATGTACTTGCCGATCGCCGAGCGCAGCTCGACCGAGGCGTTCGCCTCACCCTTGGCCAACTCTTCCTTCATGGCCGGAACGTAGTCGACCGAGACCATCAGCACGTCCGTGCCGGGCTTCAGGCCGGCCTCCTTCATGGCCTGAATGGCACCGAGCTGCATGTTGTCGTTATGAGCAAACGACGCGCAGATGCCCTTCAGGTTGTCGGTGGCCTTGATGAAGGCTTCCATGACCTTCTTGCCACCCTCAGTCGTGAAGTCGCCGCTCTGCGTCTTGACGATCTTCATGCCGGGGAACTGCGAGATCACGGCCTCGAAGCCCTTCTTGCGCTCGATCGCGGGGGCGGAGCCAACCGTGCCCTGCTCCTCGACGATGTTGCACTGGCCTTTGCTGGCCTGAGCCAGCCAGGCACCCGCCAGCTTGCCTTCGAGATTGAAGTCAGCCGAGATGCGGGTGACGAAGAGCGACTTGTCGGTCACGTCGACGTCGCGATCAGCCAGGAATACCGGGATGCCGCCGTCCTTGGCTTCCTTAAGCACCTGATCCCATCCGGTGACAACCACAGGGGCGATG
>CAZSWL010000280.1:0-4791 GCA_964610725.1 uncultured Bauldia sp. | reverse complement strand
ACCGTCGCCAAGGAGATCGAGCTTGAGGACAAGTTCGAGAACATGGGCGCCCAGATGGTGCGCGAGGTCGCCTCGAAGACAAGCGACATCGCCGGCGACGGCACCACTACAGCCACGGTGCTCGCTCAGTCGATCATTCGGGAAGGGGCGAAGCTGGTGGCCGCGGGGATAAACCCGATGGACCTCAAGCGCGGCGTCGAGCTCGCCGTCGTCGAAGTGGTCAAGGATCTGGAGAAGCGCTCGAAGACCATCAAGACCTCCGAAGAGATCGCCCAAGTCGGTGCGATCGCCGCCAATGGCGAGAAGATGATCGGCGACATGATCGCAAAGGCGATGAAGAAGGTCGGCAACGAGGGCGTCATCACCGTCGAAGAGTCCAAGGCGCTCGAGTTCGAGCTTGAAGTGGTCGAGGGCATGCAGTTCGACCGCGGTTACCTGTCGCCTTACTTCATCACCAACGCCGAGAAGATGGTGACCGAGCTGGAGGACCCCTACATCCTCTTGCACGAAAAGAAGCTGTCAAATCTCCAGGCCCTGTTGCCTCTCCTGGAAGCGGTGGTTCAGGCAAGCAAGCCTTTGCTCGTCGTCTCGGAGGATGTCGAGGGCGAAGCGCTGGCAACGCTTGTCGTCAACAAGTTGCGCGGCGGCCTCAAGGTCGCGGCGGTCAAGGCCCCAGGCTTTGGCGATCGCCGCAAGGCGATGCTGGAAGACATCGCGGTTCTGACCGGCGGCCAGGTCATCTCGGAGGACCTCGGCATCAAATTGGAGAACGTCACCCTGCAAATGCTGGGTCGCGCCAAGAAGGTCTCGATCAACAAAGAGAACACAACGATCGTCGCGGGCGCCGGCAAGCGCAAGGAGATCGACGGCCGCATCAACCAGATCAAGGCCCAGATTGAGGAGACTACCTCCGACTACGACAAGGAGAAGCTGCAGGAGAGGTTGGCCAAGCTCGCCGGCGGCGTCGCCGTGATCCGCGTCGGCGGTGCCACCGAGGTCGAGGTCAAGGAGAGGAAGGACCGCGTCGACGACGCCCTCCACGCCACCCGCGCGGCGGTCGAGGAAGGTATCGTTCCCGGCGGTGGCGTCGCACTGCTCCGCGCCCGAAAACTGGTCGAGAAACTCAAGTCCGAGAATCCTGACATCCAGGCGGGCATTTCGATCGTCCTGCGCGCTTTGGAGGCGCCGATCCGCCAGATCGCCGACAACGCAGGCGTGGAAGGCTCAATCGTGGTCTCTAAGGTTCTGGAGTCGAAATCCGACTCCTACGGGTTCGATGCCCAGACCGAGAGCTATGTTGACATGGTCACGGCCGGCATCGTCGACCCGACCAAAGTTGTGCGCACCGCGCTGCAGGACGCCGCTTCGGTCGCCGGCCTCCTGATCACCACCGAGGCCATGGTTGCCGAACATCCGAAGAAGGAATCTGCCATGCCGATGCCGGGAGGTGGCATGGGCGGTATGGGCGGCATGGACTACTAGTCTAGTAGTCGCAAACCGCCCAACGGAGAGAAGACAGAAGGGCCGCTGCAGTGCGGCCTTTCTCTTTTGTCCATGTCCCGAAGGCTTGTCGCTCGCTCCGGACGCCCGGGAAACGATACCATGTCGTTCAATGCAGGGGCGTGGCTACGTTCTCGGCCGAGAGCCGAACGGCGCGAAGGGAGGATCAAGAGAGTTGATCGGCTTTGCCACGATAACGTTGGGCTACCCGGGTTAAGAAGCAGCGACGGTCGCCGACTCAAGCAGTGAAGGCTATTCTGTCGAGATATCCGTGGAGGATCGAGTTGCGCCTGGTGAAGCTCGGCAAGAAATCCTTGATCACTGCGGAAAGCCTGGAAGCCTTGGTCGCGAGGCTCGCCGATGAGGCCCGTGGCGACGGCTGATCTCGATTCGGCTGCCACCTCATAACGCCCCGAGCCAGTCTTCACTTGGAGCGAAGCTGCACTCCCATTGATGCACGACCTTGCAAGTGTCCAATAACCGACTAGGCTTATTCACCAAGGCCTTCTTGTAAGAGTCTTGCACATGCGCAACGTCGCCGGCAAATCCGGGCAACAACAGCGGGCAAGGGTTGCCTGCAGGGCACAGTGTGAGCGCCCGCGACGGGTTCGAGTAGCGGCCCACGCTAGAGGACCGGCTGTGCGTTGGTCGCTTCAATGGGCGAGGCCAGATGCTAGATAGGCTCGGTTCGCGCGCCTACATCGTCGGCCCTTTGCTGAAGGCCTTGCACCTTTTGGAAGCGATGGCTGATCTGGGGCATCCGGTTACGTTGACCCAGATTGCACGGCGGCAGACTCTTCCCAAGACCACGGCTTATCGATACCTGCAAACACTTTCGGCTGCCGGCTTCGTGTTTCACGATCCGAAGAACGATCTTTACGAGGTGGGCCCCAACCTTCTCATGCTGGCAAGGAGCAATGTTGGGTTTCACGATTTGACCAAGCTTGTCGTGCCGCACCTAGAGCGCCTCGCCGACCATTTCCATGAGACTGCAAATCTGGGTATTCGTTCTGGCTACAATGTCGTCTACCTGGCAATCGTCGGCAAACGCCGCAGGCCTGGAATGGAAGCGGTCGTTGGCGAGCGACATCCGATGATTTCGACTGCCCTCGGGAAGGCAATACTGGCGTTCCTGCCCGATGCCGAGAGAGAGATGATCCTGGCGTCGCCGCGCGCGGCCAAGACAGATCGCACCATGACCTACGATTCCGGGCTGCGTCGACAACTGCGAGAGGTCCGGAAATCGGGATACGCGCTGGAGCTGGGTGAGACGGAAATCGAGATGGGCTGCGTCGGAACCGCGATCCTCAACCGGAGCGGCTATCCGGTCGGGGGGTTGTCGCTGACCTTTCCGGAACGGCGCATCGAAACGCCGATCGTCATGGAGGCCGCCAACGAATTGCGGGCGGTCGCAACCACCATCAGCCAGACGGCGGCCCTCTAGCCGGTTTCAACGGCGTTCCTCTGCCACTGCCTCTCGCTCGACGAAAACGCGGCCCCAGCCGATTAATGTTTCACGGGGCGAAACAAGAAGGCCTTCCTAATTTAAGCCCCGCTTGCCATTAGTTTGAGATGTCTCTAGCGGGGATGGATCTGTGAACATCCCGAACACCGACAAGTTCGTAGGGTCGCGCGATTTCATTCAGCGGGCGAAGCAGTATCTGGCCGGCGGTGTCAGCAGCAACTTCCGGCTCGGCATTTCCCCCACGCCCCTCGCCTTCGACCACGCCGAAGGCGCCATTCTGGTCGACGTCGACGGCAACCGGCTGATCGACTTCTACCTCGGCATGGGTCCCATGATCTTGGGCCATACCCCTGCCGCTGTTCTTGACAAGGTGGCGGCGCAGCTAGGCTCGGGCGTCCTCTATGCCGGACAATGCGAATTGGAACTCGAAGCAGCGCGCTTGCTCTGCGAGATGGTGCCCTCGGCGGAGCGCATCCGGTTCTGCTCCTCGGGATCCGAGGCGGTGCAGGCCGCCATTCGCTTGGCGCGGGCCGTCACGAAGCGGCGCACCACCATCAAGTTCGAAGGCCACTATCACGGCTGGCTGGACAATATCCTTTGGTCGGTCGCTCCGCCGGCGGACGCGATGGGCCCGCGCGAGAATCCAGGCTGCGTCGCCGGCAGCGCCGGCCAGCTCGACGCCGAAAGCAGCGGCATCGCGGTTCTGCCATGGAACGATCTGTCGGCGGTCTCGACGCGGCTGGCGGCAGGCGACGTGGCAGCGGTCATCATGGAGCCGGCGATGTGCAACGCCGGCGGCATCGCTCCGGCCGAAGATTATCTGGCCGGCGTGCTCGCCGCATGCAGGCAAAACGGTGCCCTGCTCATATTCGATGAAACCATTACCGGATTCCGACTTGCCCCGGGCGGCGCGCAAGAGCGGTTCGGAGTGACGCCGGATATTTCGACTTTTGCGAAAGCCATCGCCAACGGCTTCCCGGTCGCTGCGATCGTCGGCCGCGCGGAACTGGTCGACGAGTTTGTAACCGGCAACGTCATGCACGGGGGCACCTACAACTCGCAATGCATCGGCATGGCCGCAACCGTTGCAACCCTGGAGACAATCGGCTCGGACGGATTCCACTATGAACTGGAGAAGAAGGGGCAGCGGCTTATGGACGGTATCCGCGATGCTCTAGCGGGTGCCGACATCGCAGCCACAGTCACGGGATTTCCCGCTGTCTTTCACGTCGGCTTCGGATTGCGAGAACCGGCGCGAGACTATCGGGACCTCTTCGCGGTCGAGCGGCAAAAATACGTCGCTTTCACCACAGCGCTTCTGCGCCGCGGCGTTCGCGCACTCGAGCGCGGTACATGGTTCATTTCCAGCGCCCACACCGACGAACAGATCGATGAGACACTTGCGGCGGTGAAGGACGCCGCGCAGGAGGTGGCCGCCGTTTGGACTGACCCGGGCGCGAGCCCGGGCTCGCGCGGGGCCAAGGCCAAGCGAAGATAGGGCCCGCGCCATGACTTACCGCCTGGGTGTCGATACTGGAGGCACGTTCACCGATCTGGTGTTGCTGAACGAGGAAGACGGTTCCATCGAGACCTGCAAGGTTGCCTCGACACCCGATAAGCCCGGCCGCGCGGTCATGGAAGGCCTTCGCCAGCTGGCAAAAGCGCCAGCCGGCATCACTTCGATCGTGCTTGGCACTACGACCACGACGAATGCCGCGCTGCAGAGAAAAGGGGCGACCGTCTTCTACGTCACGACCGCGGGCTTTGAAGATGTCCCGCACCTGCAGCGGGCCGACAAGCCGGATCCTTATGACCTGCAGTGGGTC
>CAZSWL010000279.1:0-7665 GCA_964610725.1 uncultured Bauldia sp. | reverse complement strand
GCCCCGTTAAACTTCCCGCCGGGAAGATCGGGAGTTACACGACTGCCTTCACTATAAACGCAGTATAACTAAGAACAACAGCGGCACAGAGCGAAACTGAGTTTACAAGGCCGCCGCACGCGTGGTGAAGACAGCAAGGTCAAGCAACGCTGAGTCAATATACTAGTTTTTCTCATGCTCGACCGCTCAAAGCTACACAGGCCCAGCGACAGTCGCAAGTCGCGGAAACGCCGCCTGCCGGAACCGGAAGGCGAGGCCCGCCGGCGTCGTCGATTCAACTCCGCGACGTGTTGTGCGGCCCTCGCCGTAAGCCGTTGCGAGTCAATTGATTCAGTTCCGTGACGAATAGCGGGTGTTGTCAAAAGAAAGCAGTCGGACTTTTTTTGGCCGCCCGCCCCTTGACTCATTCCGAATCCGGCCGGCCGGGCGGTCGCCGATTTGCACATGCCGTCATGGTCTTGAATCACAAGCACAATGGCTGGCAGGGCGCGGCCGGTGAGGATGATCTCGCCGCCGCACGGAATCGTCCATGCCGCAAACAAAGGCCCGCCTTGCGGGCGGGCCTGTTCAACGCGACAGAGGAACGCGCGTTCAGCCGCTGATTGCCTTTACCCGCGCCGCCAGGCGCGCGACCTTGCGCGAGGCGGCGTTGCGGGGAACGACGCCCTTCGATGCGGCGCGCATCAACTCGGGCTGAGCATCTTTGAGGGCTGCGGCGGCGGCGGTCTTGTCGCCGGCGCCGATCGCTTCCTCGACCCTGCGCACGAAGGTGCGCACGCGGCTGAGCCGGCTGGTGTTGGTTTCGGTCCGCCGCGCGATCTTGCGCACCGCCTTCTTGGCTGAACGGGTGTTGGCCATGGCCGCTGGTCCCTGCTGAAAGCGGCTGCTTATAAGGGGCCGAAGCTCGCCCAGTCAATGGCTTATCGATTCCTGAACCGCGCCCCCCGCTTGGCGAGGAAGGCTTCCATGCCCTCCTTCTGGTCCTCGGTGGCGAACATGGCGTGAAACAGGCGTCGCTCGAAACGGATCCCCTCGCCGAGCGGGGTCTCGAAGGCGCGGTTGACGGCCTCCTTGGCCATCATGACGATCGGCAGGGAATAGCCGGCGATCCTGGTGGCTATGGCCACCGCCTCGTCCATCAGGCCGTCGGCCGGCACCACCCTCGCCACCAGGCCGGCGCGTTCGGCCTCGCCGGCGTCCATGGTTCGTCCCGTCAGGATCAGGTCCATGGCCTTGGCCTTGCCGATCGCCCGCGGCAGGCGCTGGCTGCCGCCGATGCCGGGCATGATGCCGAGCGTGATCTCCGGCTGGCCGAATTTGGCGCTGTCGGCGGCGATGACGATGTCGCACATCATGGCCAGTTCACAGCCGCCGCCGAGGCAATAGCCGGCCACCGCCGCGATGATGGGTTTCCTCGCCCGCGCCACCCGGTCGAGCGCCGCGGCCGCTTCGCTGAGGTAGGCCTCGACGAAGGTCAGCGGGGCCATTTCCCTGATATCGGCACCGGCGGCAAACGCCTTCTCCGATCCGGTGATGATCATCGCGCCGATGCCGGCGTCGGCCTCGTATTGGTCGACGGCGGCGTTGATCTCGCCGACCATGGCGGCGTTGAGGGCGTTGAGCGCCTCTGGCCGGTTGAGCCGGATCAGGCCGACGGCGTCGCGGGTCTCCGTGACGATGAATTCGTGGGCCATGGTCGTTCCTCTTGGTGGCTAGCGCTGGCAGACCGGACAATAGAACGTCGAGCGTCCGGAATGGAGCGTGCGACGGATGATGCCGCGATCGCGGCGCGGGCAGGGCTCGCCCTCGCGGTCGTAGACGGCGAATTCGTGCTGGAACTCGCCGATCTCACCGGTAGCGCGGATGTGGTCGCGCAGCGTCGAGCCCCCGGCCCTGATGGCGTCCTCGAGGACGGAGCGGATGGCTTGGGCAAGCCGTTTCGCCGCCGCCGTCGGCCGGCCCGTCTTGGTGGCGAGATCGCCCGCCGGTCGCTCCGGCGACAGCCGCGCCCGCCACAGCGCCTCGCACGTGTAGATATTGCCGAGCCCGGCGATCAGCCGCTGGTCCATCAGCAGCGCCTTGACCGGCGTCTTGCGTCCGCCGGCGAGGCGGGCGAGGGCGTCGGCGCCGAACTCATTGCCGAGCGGCTCGATGCCGATGGCGCTGAGGTGCTTGCAGGTCGCCAGCGCGTCGCGCCGCACGATGTCCATCAGGCCGAAGCGGCGCGGATCGTTGAACACCACCTGCACTCCCGACGACATGTGAAAGACCACGTGGTCGTGCGCCCTGAGCTTCGTCACCGGGTGGTAGTGGGTGGCGAGGCTCTTTGCCGCTCCCTCCGCCTCGATACGGAACGAGCCCGACATGCCGAGATGCATGACCAGCACGTTGCCGTCGTCGAGCTCGGCGGTGAGGTACTTTCCGCGGCGGCCGAGGGCGACGACGGTGCGGCCGGTGAGGCGGGCGGCGAAGCGCGGCGGGAAGGGCGTGCGCAGATCGGCCCGCCGTTTGTCGACCTTGACGAAGCCGGCGCCCTCCATCACCGGCGCCAGGCCGCGGCGCACCGTCTCGACTTCGGGGAGCTCGGGCATTAGCTAACCCTTTGGCAAGGCAAGGCGACGATAGCTGTTCGCCGGGCATTGGGCTATGGTCCCGCGCCGATCGGAGAAGGGTATGGACGACGACGCCGGTGCCGCGGTGACGGGCGAGCGCGCCTCGTTCGGGTTCCGCGAAGTCGCCGCCACCGACAAGCAGCGGCTGGTCGACCATGTGTTCGACCGCGTCGCTGACCGTTACGATCTGATGAACGACCTGATGTCGGGCGGTCTCCACCGGCTGTGGAAGGACGCCCTCGTCGCCTGGCTGGCGCCGCCGCGGCGCGCCCACCTCGGCTATCGGGTGGTCGACGTTGCCGGCGGCACCGGCGACATCGCGTTGCGCATCGCCGGCCGCTGCGCCGGCGCCGCCGTCACCGTCGCCGACATCAACCCGGAGATGCTGGCGGTCGGCCGCGCCCGCGCCGACAGGCGGCACGTCGACCAGGTCGACTTCGTCGACGCCAACGCCGAGGACCTGCCGTTTGCGGCCGGCCGCTTCGACGCGGTCACCGTCGCCTTCGGTCTGCGCAACGTGCCGCGCCTCGAACGGGCGCTCGCCGAGGCCTTGCGCGTGCTGAGGCCCGGCGGCCGATTCCTCTGCCTGGAGTTTTCCACCGTCGACGTGGCGGTGCTCGATCGCCTTTACGATCTTTATTCCTTCAGCGTCATTCCGCGGCTCGGCGGCCTGGTGGTCGGCGATGAAGAACCCTATCGCTATCTGGTCGAATCGATCCGCCGCTTCCCCAATCAGGCCCGCTTCGCCGCGCTGATCGAGCGAACCGGCTTCGCACGCGTCGCCTGGCGCAATCTTTCCGGCGGCATCGCGGCGATCCATTCCGGCTGGAAGCTGTGAGGCGGCGATGGCTGGTGGTATCGCCGCGCTCTTCCGCCTCGCCGGCGCGGGTTTCGTGCTCGCCCGCGAAGGGGTGTTCGCGCTGGTCGACTTCGACGGGCTGCCGGCCGGGCCACGCGCCGCCGTCAGACTGGCGCGCGTTTTCGAACGGCGCTCGCTCTCCGCCGGCGACCGCGCCGAGCGGCTGACCGCGGCCCTGAATCGCCTCGGCCCACCGTACGTCAAGTTCGGCCAGTTCCTGGCGACCCGACCCGACATCGTTGGTGCCACCGCTGCCGATGCGCTCGGCTCGCTGCGCGACGAGATCGCGCCGTTCCCCGAGGCCGCCGCCCGTGCGATGATCGAGAGCGCCCTCGGCAAACCGGTCGACGAGCTGTTCGCCGCGTTTTCACCGCCGGTCGCCGCCGCCTCGATCGCCCAGGTGCACAAGGCCGCCGTCGCCGACGGAGACGGCAGCGGGAGGCGTGCCGTCGCCGTCAAGGTGTTGCGTCCCGGCATCCGCCGCCGTTTTCGCCGCGACCTCGACACTTTCTATGCCGGCGCCCGCCTGATCGAGCGGATCGATCCCGCCGCCCGCCGCCTCAGGCCCGTCGCCGTCGTCGACACCCTTGCCCGCTCGGTCGCCATCGAGATGGATCTTCGCCTGGAAGCCGCCGCCCTTTCCGAAATGGCCGAACTGACCGCCGGCGACCAGGGCTACCGCGTTCCCCGGGTGGAGTGGGAACGAACCGCGCGTGACGTGCTCACTCTGGAATGGGTCGACGGCATCAAGCTCTCCGACCTCGCCGCCCTGAGGGCGGCCGGTCACGATCTGCCGGCACTCGCCCGCCGCCTGATGCAGACGTTCCTGCGCCAGGCATTGCGCGACGGCTTCTTCCACGCCGACATGCACCAGGGCAACTTCTTCGTCGACGACGCCGGCACCATCGTCGCGGTCGACTTTGGCATCATGGGTCGGCTCAGCCGGACCGAGCGCCGCTTCCTCGCCGAGATTCTCTATGGCTTCATCCGCCGCGATTACCGCCGCGTCGCCGAGGTCCACTTCGAGGCCGGCTACGTACCCGACCAACACACCGTCGACGACTTCGCCCAGGCGCTGCGCGCCATCGGCGAGCCGATCCACGGTCACAAGGCGAGCGACATCTCGATGGCGCGCCTGCTGGCGCTGCTGTTCGAGGTCACCGAGATGTTCGACATGCAGACGCGGCCGGAGCTGCTGCTGGTGCAGAAGACCATGGTGGTGGTGGAGGGCGTGGCGCGCTCGCTCGATCCCGATTTCGACATGTGGTCGACGTCGGAGCCGGTCCTCGCCGATTGGGTGGCGCGTTATCTCGGCCCCGCCGGCCAGCTGGAGCTCGCTGCCGAGGGGGTCAGCGCCCTCGGCCGCCTCGCCGGCGAGTTGCCGCGGCTGGCCGAACGCGCCGAACGGCTCTCCGCCGAGTTCGCCGAAATGGGTGAGCGCGGCATCCGCCTCGATCCAGAGACCATCGATGGCATCGCCCGCTCCGAGGCGCGCGAAGGGCGCTGGGGCAGGGTGGCGCTGGTGGTCATCGCCGCCGTCGTGGTGGTCGTCGGGCTCAGGATGGTGATGTGAGGGGATATTCCTATTTGTTGAATAGGAAATATCCTATAATCTTCGTATGTCCCTTCGCGATGATTTCCTCGCCGAGATCGAGGTGTTTCTCAAGGCGACCGGCATGTCGGCCACCCGCTTCGGCCGCGAGGCGGTGGCCGACCCGCGTCTGGTGTTTGACCTGCGTTCGAAGGGGAGGGCGCCGAGCGCCCGCCTGATGGATCAGGTCGCCCGCTTCATGGCCGAACGCGGGGGAACCGCCGTGCCGGCGCCGGCCGGCGTCGGCGGCAAGGGCGTGCTCCTCGTCATCGGCGGTGGCATCGCCGCCTACAAGTCGCTCGATCTCATCCGCCGCCTCAGCGAGCGCGGCGCCGCCGTCACCGCCGTGATGACCGACGCCGCCCAGGAGTTCGTCACGCCCCTTTCGGTCGGCGCGCTCACCGCAAGCCGCGTGTTCACCGGGCTTTTCGACCGCGACGACGAGCACGACGTCGGTCATATCCGTCTTGCCCGCGCCGCCGACGTCATCGTTGTGGCACCGGCGACCGCCGACCTGCTGGCCAAGATGGCCGGCGGCCATGCCGACGATCTCGCCACCGCCATCCTGCTTGCCGCCGGTGCACCGGTGCTGGTCGCGCCGGCGATGAACCCGAAGATGTGGGCGCACCCCGCCACGCGCCGCAACGTCGAGGCGCTTCGCCGCGACGGCATCCATTTCGTCGGCCCCAACGCCGGCGAGATGGCCGAGGCGGGAGAAGCCGGCATCGGTCGCATGGCCGAGCCGCATGAGATTCTCGCCACCGCCCAACGCCTCCTGTCGCCGGCTACCCGGTTGCTCGCCGGGCGCCACGTCATCGTCACCTCCGGCCCGACCCGCGAGCCGATCGACCCGGTGCGCTACCTCGCCAACCGCTCGTCCGGACGCCAGGGCCACGCCATCGCCGCCGCCGCCGCCGCCGCCGGCGCCCGCGTCACGCTGGTGTCAGGCCCGGTGGCGCTCGCCGATCCGCCGATGGTGACCGTCGTCCACGTCGAGACGGCGCGCGACATGCTGGCCGCCGTCGAGGCGGCGCTGCCGGCCGACGTCGCCGTGATGGCTGCTGCCGTCGCCGACTGGCGCGTCGCCGAGACCGCCGCCGCCAAGATCAAGAAGGGCGGCGGCGCGCCGCCGACCCTGGCGCTCAGCGAGAATCCAGACATCCTTGCGACGATCGCCCGGCGCAAGGCTTCCCGGCCGGCGCTTGTCGTCGGCTTCGCGGCGGAGACCGACGATCTCATCCACAACGCGCGCGACAAGCTGAAAGCCAAGGGTGCCGACTGGATCCTCGCCAACGACGTTTCGGCCGGCTCGGGCGTGATGGGCGGGGAGGAGAACACCGTCCACCTGATCAGTCGGGATGGGGTCGAGGACTGGCCGCGACTGCCCAAGACCGAAGTGGCCGAGCGTCTGGTCGGCCGCATCGCCCGGGCTCTGGCGCCATCGGGCAAGTAATCCACACACGTTTGCCGCGTCGGCTTGCTGTTCGGGCAGCCGCAAGGGAAACCAGAAGCGGAGACCATTTCCGAGTCGGCCCTGTCCGTGAACGCCGCATCGATCAATCTGCAGGTGCTTCGCCTTCCCGGCGGCAGCGGTCTGCCCCTTCCGGCCGGGCGGTCGCCGCACGCCGCGGGTCTCGATCTTGCCGCGGCAATCGATGCGCCGGTCGTCATCGAGCCCGGCGGACGTGCACTGATCCCCACCGGCTTCGCCGTCGCGCTGCCCGCCGGCCATGAAGGTCAGGTGCGGCCCCGCTCCGGCCTCGCCGTCGAGCACGGCGTCACCGTTCTCAACGCCCCCGGCACCATCGACGCCGACTATCGCGGCGAGGTGAGAGTCGCGCTCGTCAATCTCGGCGAACGGCCGTTCACCGTAACCCGCGGCATGCGCATCGCCCAACTGGTGGTCGCCCCCGTGGTGACGGCGCGCGTGGCGGAGGTGGCCTCGCTCGATCAGACCGAGCGCGGCGACGGCGGCTTCGGTTCGACCGGGCTTTCGGAGTAGTATGCCCTCGGAGGCGCGATCATCATGGCCAAGGCAATGAACAAGACATCGGACCAGGCAAAGGAAGCCAAAGCCGCCCGGCCGGGGCGCGGACGCATCTACGATTCAATCACCGACACGGTCGGCGACACGCCGCTGGTGCGGCTCGACCGCATTGCGGCCATGAAGGACGTGCCGGCCAACCTTCTCGCCAAGCTTGAATTCTTCAACCCGATCGCCAGCGTCAAGGACCGCATCGGCGTGTCGATGGTTGACGCGCTGGAGGCCGCGGGCCGCATCGCTGCCGGCACCACGTTGATCGAGCCCACCTCCGGCAACACCGGAATCGCTCTTGCCTTCGTCGCCGCCGCCCGCGGCTACCGGCTGATCCTGGTGATGCCGGAAACCATGTCGATCGAGCGCAGGAAGATGCTGAAGCTGCTCGGCGCCGAGCTGGTGCTGACCGAGGGCGCCAAGGGCATGCGCGGCGCCATCCAGCGGGCCGAGGAACTCGCCAAGGAGATGCCCGACGCCGTCATTCCCCAGCAGTTCCAGAACCCGGCCAACCCGGAAATCCACCGGCGCACCACCGCCGAGGAAATCTGGAACGATACCAACGGCG
>CAZSWL010000278.1:0-7192 GCA_964610725.1 uncultured Bauldia sp. | reverse complement strand
AAGATCGCTACCTCGCTCGTCCCGCCCAGCCAAATCGAGTTCCGGGACCTGCGACTGGGGTCTACGTACGGCTCGTACAGACTGACGGGGACGATCAAGAATAACAGCGGCTACGAAGTCACGAGCGTCTACCTGGCGATCACGGTCTATGACTGCCCGTCGCACGAAATCACGTCGGCTTGCGAGACCATCGGTAGCGACGATCCTTCGGTCCTCGCTTCTGTTCCGGCGCATCAAGTTCGCGCCGTTGACTCGTACGTCTCCCTATTTGACATGCCACTGGTGAAGGGGAATCTCGTCTGGAGCTACAGAGTTACCGGAACCCGCGCTGCGCCGCCGGAATGACAAAGTCTTTTGCCTTCCGCGCCGTTTTCAAGCCCGCTTCGCCCATCGCCAACGAAGCCTGAAGAAAATCCCTAGATTCCTCTCGTCCCGCGCGACGGTTCCTCAACCGGCGGCGCGGCATCGTTCGGGCGGAGGGAAGAGCGATGGACAGTCTCAAAGACGAGTTGGACTGGGCCGGGAACCACGTTCTCGACGAGTGGAAGTCGTACCTGTACGTCGATGCCTTCGGACACGACATCGACGAGGCTGAACAGCGATCGCTCGCCGCGACGCTGACGCTCGCCGCGGCGGTGACCGCCCTGCTCGTCTACCTGAGGAAAAAGGACGCGGTCAAAGACTTTCCAGGCCGAGGACGTAGAAGCTTCTTCGATCGCGAGCATACGCCTTTTTCGCGACCTCGCAGATCCGGTTCCATCCTTCGTCAAAGGCCGCCAAGATACCAGCTTCCGTGTTGCTGGTTCGCGGGTAGAGCCGAAACAGCGCATTCAGTTGGAGAAAGAAAGTGATTTCCAACGCGCCGTCATGGCCCCAAAAACGGATGCGATCGGCGACGGGATCGTAGGCGCGACTTTGGTTCGGAAAACTCAACACGATACTCTCCTGTATCCTTTGAAGCCCGGGTGACGCTTGTTGATCTTGCCTGCGGCTCAATCTCACTTCTGGCACGCCAACAGAACCGGTGTATGACCGTTCCCAGTATATGCGCCCATAAGCCGGCCAGTCAGAGTGACAGTGCTTCCGTCGGTCACGTCGACCGCCGCCGGACAATTCAGCTGGATCGTCAATGCTTCTGAGACGCCCACGCTGAGCTCATCGGCGTTAACGCAGAATGGAGAATTCAGGACGAGGAGATCGGCCCGACGTGCGGCATCGTTTCTTGGGTCGCGGACTATTCCATCGGCGGCCGGTGCCACCAGGGTGAAGTGGCTGCCGGTCAGAGTCACAACGTCGCCGTAGCGAAAACATGCCGCGGCCGAGGCCGGTCCCGACCACAACGCGCTCGCCAGCACAACCACCATGAGACCGGTGTGCCCGCCAAGACCCGACGGGAGAGGTCGGCGCGGCTTGTGTCGCCTAAACGCGATGTCTCGCACGATTGCCTCCAGTGGGCTTAGGCTGCCGGCGCGTCATTGACCAGCGCGGCATCAAGATCCTTTTGATCGATCGTCAGCAACTGCATCCAACCTGGACTGTGCAGACGGATTCGCGTGGCAGTTCGCCGGTGGGCCAGCAACGAGACGGTGTCGAGGGGCTCTTGATCGATCTCGATCTCATACAGGCCAGGCGGATAGGCCCTGTCCATGTTGGGCAACCGGAAACGCCGCGTGAACGTCACTTTTGCCACGACCGTGCGCGTCGTCATGTCGTCACGCAGCGATTAAACGGTACGACCTCAGGAAACAGTCGCAGAACCTTGCCGGAGCCGCTCACCTGCACCGTGGGCATGATCGCCGATAGTTCGTCCTCCGGCACCATCCGTTGGCTGCCGTCGGCGAGGCTGCGAATGTGGTACATGCCCGGCCGGCGCTCCACCGGATAACGACGCACGACCCTGTAGTGATCTGCCGTGCGCGGACCCGAGAGCGAGCCGGGCATGATGCCGACGATCTGACCGGGGGCAAAGAGTTGTCTGTCCATGGGTTGTCTTCCTTTCGGCCGCTGAAGCGGAGCTGGCGATGGGTCGCCGACTCCAATCCTTGGCCCGCCCGCAAGGCGGTTGCGGGTTAGTGCTTGTTGTCGGACTTCGCAGCAGCCGTCGGGCTCTTTGCTGCATCGCCTAGTGGAGCCTTGGTCTCTGGCTTCGTCTCTGGCTTCGTATCAGTCTTCGGCGCGACGGCTTCGCCGGCAGCGGTCTTTTCATCGGCTGCCATATCCTCGTTCTTGCAAAAAATGCTCATAGTAGAGGCTCTGAATTTTGGTTCCTGTCCGTCGGACGGCATTCAGGTCGTCGGTAATTAACAATGTTTTCGCAAGTTATTTTCGTCCGTGTGGCCGTAATCGTTTCAGTTTTATATTTTATAAAGGCCGAGCGGATGAGATCAAATATAGCACTCGGCTTCATAATTACAATGGGCGGCGAAATTATTAAATTGGCCTAATTCTCTTTGATCTACGCCTTTTGCCGGTTAATCGAGCGGTACGAGCGATTGAAGCCGAGGCAGATCGCGGGGCGCACCGGCGTCTCCGTGGCTCGACGACGAGATCGCGGCGCGCCTATGCCGATCACCCACTTATACCCGACGGGCCCACCGCCAACGAAGCCTGAAGAGAATCCCTAGGTTCCTCTCGTCCCGCGCGACGGTTCCTCCCCGCGGCGCGGCAACGTCTGGTCGGAGGAGGGTGCCGAGGGGCGGGCGCCGTTGAGGCCCGCCGATCAGCCCCGCGGCGTCCCGCCCGGCTCGTTATCCTGCTGCTGCTGTTGCTGCTGCACGGCCATCGTCATGGCGGTCAGGCCCGCTATTCCACCAAGCTGCATGCTGTCGGCGGCGGTGCTCGGCACGATGACGATGGTGGCGTTCTGCTTGAGGCCTTCATAGAGCATGTTCATCGCCCGCAGATGGAGAGCGATCGGATTGTTGGCATAGGTCTTGGCCGCCTCGCCGAACTTCTCGGCCACCTGGCGCTCGGAGTCGCCGAGGATGACGCGCGCCTGGCGTTCGCGCTCCGCCTGGGCCTGCATTGACATGGCGTCCTCGAGAGCCGGGGGGATCAGCACGTCCTTGACCTCCACCGAGATGACGTTGATCCCCCACGGCTCGGTGCGCTCGTCGATGATCCGCTGCAGTTCGCCGCTGATCTTCTCGCGGCCCTCGAGCATGTCCGACAGCATGGTCTTGCCGATCACGTCGCGCAGGGCCGTCTGGGCGGCCCAGCTGATGGCGCTGCGGTAGTCGGCGACGTCGAGCGCCGCTTTCTGAGGGTCGATCACCTTCCAGAACAGCACCGCATCGACGTCGACCGGCACCGTGTCCTTGGTCAGTGTCTTCTCGGCCTTGAACGTGGTGGTGATGACGCGAACGTCGATCCAGTAGGCGATCGTGTCGACGATCGGCACGATGAAGAAAAGTCCCGGTCCGCGCAGCGTGCGGAAGCTGCCCAGCCGCAGCACCACCACCCGTTGCCATTGCGAGGCGATCTTGATCGAGAAGGCGGCGGCGAACGCGATGATGACCGTCGGCAGTGTAATCCAGTTGGTCAGCGCACCGGCGGTGGTGCCGTAGACCGCGTAATCCAGAGCGAAGCCGACGACCACGATCAGGACGAATGCTGCAGTGGGGACGGAGCTGGTCATGCCCTGGCGGGCCCTCGATCGCGCCAAGCCTAGGCCGCGCGTGCCGGCGCCGCAAGTCGTCGTGTGTGTGCCTGTTCAGCCTTCGTCGGCTACCTCCAGCCCGTTCGGCACCGGCACGTTCTTGCTCCGGAGCGTCACGCCGGCCTGCAACGCCGCCGTCTCCAGGATCGCGGCGAAGTCGAGGCCGAGGTAGACCTGCGGATCGTCCTTCATCCAGGCGGTGCTGAAGTGGGCCGGCGAAGGCGGCGGGGTCCCCGATCGTTCAGACGACCTGACCCCGCCGGTCGATCATTCGAGAACGAACGAGATCTTCGCGTTGACGCGGTAGTTGACGATCTTGCTGTTCTCGACCGTCGCCTCGAGGTGCTCGATGTAGATCGATCTGACGTTGCGGACGGTCTTGGAAGCGTTTGTGACCGCCATTTGCGCGGCGTCCTCCCAGCTCTTGGTTGATTCGGCGAGGACTTCGATGACTTTCAGCATCGTTGCGTCTCCTTTCGCTTATTGTCCGCCGGCTGACCCTGCAACGGCGGCATGGCTTCATCACGGCGCTACCGCGGCGCTTCGTCCGCCGGCCGGACGGGAAACTCGGCGAGGATGTCCGTGACCTCCCGGTCGGACACCTGGCTGAAGTCGGCGTAGAAATAGCCGATCGCGCCGAAGGCCCGGTGATCTTCCAGGCACACGATCTCGTCGGCCTCGTCGCCGAGCTCGGCCAGGGTATCGGTCGGGGCAACCGGCACCGCCAGCACCAGCTTCTCCGGTTTGCGTGCGCGCACCGCGCGCAGCGCCGCCCGCATGGTCGCCCCCGTGGCGATACCGTCGTCGATGATAATGGCGATGCGGCCGGCGACGTCGGGGTGCGGCCGCGTGCCGAGATAGGCCTGCCGGCGGCGGGCGATCTCGGCGATCTCGTGGTCGCGCACCCGGTCGAACTCGTCCTGGCTGACGCCGGCGAGCGCGATCACGTCGTCGTTGCGCACCGTCAGCGGCCGCGGCCCGTCGACCACCGCCCCCATGGCCAGCTCCGGCTGCATCGGCACGCCGATCTTGCGCACCAGCACCAGATCGAGCGTCGCGCCCAGCGCCGCCGCCACCTCCCTCGCTACCGGCACGCCGCCCCGCGGCAGGGCGAGGACCACAGCGCCCCGGTTGGCGTAACGGGCAAGCGCCGCGGCGAGCTTGCGACCGGCCTCCGACCGGTTGGCGAACGGCATCCTTGTCCCCCGTCAGGTCTCGGCCTTGCCGGCATTGGCGAGCCGGTCGACGAACCAGTGGGCAGCGAGTGCGACGACCGCGTCCAGCGCACCCGGTTCCTCGAACAGATGGGTCGCCCCCGGCACCACCTCCAGCGCCTTCGGTGCCGTCATCCGGGCGAGGGCCTGGCGGTTCATTTGCAGGACGGATTTGTCGGCGCCGCCGACGATGAGCAGCGTCGGGGCGCGCACGTGCGCCAATGCCTCGTCGGCAAGGTCGGGCCGGCCGCCGCGCGACACCACCGCCGCGACGCGCCGGCCGACTCGCGCCGCCGCCACCAGCGCCGCCGCCGCTCCGGTGCTCGCCCCGAACAGGCCGATCGGCAGGTCGGCGAGGTCGGACTCCGCTTCCACCCAGCCGATGGCGTCGATCAGCCGGTCGGCGAGCAGCGAGATGTTGAACACGTTGTCACGGTCGTTCTCCTCCCCTTCGGTCAGGAGGTCGAACAGCAGACTGGCGATCCGCTCCGCGGCGAGACCCTCGGCCACCATGTTATTGCGCGGACTGAAGCGGCCGGAACCGCTGCCATGGGCGAAGACCACCGCCCCGAGCGGCTGGGCCGGCACCCGCAGGATGCCGGCGAGCCCGATCGGCGGGATGGTCACGTCGCGACGGTCGATTGCCAATCTCGCCTCCCGTTGTCGACGATGCCGCACTTCCGTCCGGCAGGTCATTGATCGGAATCAACCGGGCCGCCGGCGCCGCTGGCC
Organism: uncultured Bauldia sp.; assembly: GCA_964610725.1. Lineage (GTDB taxonomy): Bacteria > Pseudomonadota > Alphaproteobacteria > Rhizobiales > Kaistiaceae > JBBDMC01. Next base: position 1,588 of record CAZSWL010000278.1, on the reverse strand, counting down.
CACTTGATCTGTCTCAAGGTCGGCCGCCGCCGGCCGCGGTAAAGACACCCGACAAGAGCAGCCTGCCATGGTTACCGTCAATCAATTGCTTGGTCAGAAAGGCGGCAAGGTCGTCTCGGTGGGTCCCGACGACACCGTCTTCGCCGCCATCCGCAAGATGGCGGACGAGAACGTCGGTTCGTTGGTTGTCGTCGATGGCGACAAGCTCGTCGGCATCATCACCGAACGTCTCTACGCCCGCAACGTGGCCCTCAAGGGCCGCAGCTCCGACACCACGCGCGTCCGCGACATCATGGAGACCAGGGTCATCTACGCGCGGCCGGAGCAGACCGTCGACGAATGCCTCGCTGTGATGATCACCAAGCGGCTGCGCCACCTGCCGGTGATGGACCAGGGCCATCTGCTCGGCGTCATTTCGATCGGCGATCTCGGCCGCAGCATCGTCGGCGATCAGAAATTCACCATCAACCAGTTGGTGCACTACATTCACGGCGAGCCCGGCTGACCTACTCCGCCGCGGTCAGCACCGGTTTGACCGGTCGCAGCGGCGCAAAGTCGGCCGGCGTGATCGTTTCCTTCTCCAGCAGCAGCTTGGCGCCGGCTTCCAGGTCCTGGCGACGCTCGCTCAGCACCTGCTTGGCGCGGTCGTAGGCTTCGTTGATCAGCTTGCGCTCGGCGAGGTCGACCTCGCGGGCGGTGGCCTCCGAATAGTCGCGTTGCTGCACGTTGAGGACGTTTTCGCCGAGGTAGCTCGAGCGTTGCTGCTCGAGCACCGCCTGTCCGAGGTCGCGGCTCATGCCGAAGCGGGTGACGATCTGGCGGGCGATGTCGGTGACCTTGGCGAGGTCGTCGGCGGCGCCGGTGGAAACCTCCCCGAAGATCAGGTCCTCCGCCGCGCGCCCCGCCATCAGCACCACCATGCGGTCCTTGAGCTCGGCGGCGGTGATCAGGAAACGGTCCTCCGTCGGCCGCTGCATGGTGTAGCCGAGCGCGCCGATCGAGCGCGGGATGATCGAGACCTTGTGCACCGGGTCCATGCCCGGCAGCGACACCGCCGTCAGCGCGTGACCCATCTCGTGGTAGGCGACGCGCCGCCGCTCCTCCGGGTTGAGCAGCCGGCTCTTCATCTCCGAGCCGGCGACGATCCGCTCCACCGCTTGCGTGAAATCGTCCATCGTCACCGAGTCGTGATTGCGACGGGTGGCAACGATCGCCGCCTCGTTGACGAGGTTGGCGAGATCGGCGCCGGTGAAGCCGGGGGTGAGGCCGGCGATCTGATCGGGGTCGACGTCGGGGCCCATCTTCACCCCTTTCATGTGGACGGCGACGATTGCCGCGCGGCCCTTGCGGTCGGGCCGGTCGACGGTGATCTGCCGGTCGAAGCGGCCGGCGCGTCTGAGCGCCGGATCGAGAACTTCCGGTCGGTTGGTGGCGGCGAGAATGACGATGCCGGTTCTCGGATCGAAGCCGTCCATCTCGCTCAGCAGCTGGTTGAGCGTCTGCTCCTTCTCGTCGACGCCGCCGACACCCATAGCCGAACGAGCCCGCCCGAGCGCGTCGAGCTCGTCGATGAAAATGATGCAGGGCG
>CAZSWL010000277.1:0-4933 GCA_964610725.1 uncultured Bauldia sp. | reverse complement strand
GGTCGAGCGGCAGCAGCCGGTATCGACCTCGGTGCAACCGGACTCGGTGCAACCGGACTCGGTGCAGCCGGAGACGCCGGCCCTGGTCGACGAGACGGCCATGGCGGCGGAGGGCCGCGAGGACGGTGGTGGCCGCAAACGGCGCCGGCGGCGCCGGCGGCCGGAGACCGGCGCCGCGACGGCGGCCGTCGCCGGCGAGGAACCGGCGGTCGCGGGCGAAGGCGAGGAACAACAGACGGTCGCCGGCGAGGGCGAGGAGCAGCCGCGCAAGCGTCGCCGGGGTCGTCGCGGCGGTCGCCGCGGCCGGCGCGGACGCGCTGGCGAGGATCGCGGCGTCGACGAAACGGCAAACGGAGAGATGGCGGGCGCGGGGCTGGCCGGCAACGGCTTCGCCGGCGAAGAGAGCGACGAGGCGGAGGACTTCGGCGGCGCGCCGGCGGTACCGGCGGCGATCGATACGGCCGCTGCGGTTGAGAGCGGACCGGTCGAAGGGTCCCGCCCGGTCGATCAGCCCGGCCCGATGGCTGATGGCGCGGAGGCCGCCGGCGCGAGCGAGGCGGAGGAGGCCGCGGGCGAGTCGGAAGCGCCGAGCGGGCCGGTCGAGCGCGGCGAGGAGACCGACAGCGAAGGCGACCGCCCCAAGCGCAGCGGCTGGTGGCAGCGGCGAAGCTTCTTCTGATGTTGGACGGCGGTCGCGGGCAGCCCCGATGAAGCGCTTCTGGCTCCTTCTGTTCACCTGGTGGAACGGCGAGACGCTCGGCACGCGTTTGTGGACGTGGCGCAAGGGCACGTTCGTGGGCGAGGACGAGACCGGCAACCGCTACTACCGCGACGCCGGCGGCAAGCGGCGCTGGGTCATCTACAACGGCCTCGCCGACCCTTCCACCATCCCGCCCGGCTGGCACGCCTGGATGCACCACCGCAGCGACGAGCCGCCGGCGGCCTACCGGCCGCACGAATGGGAAAAGCCGCATCATCCCAACTGGACCGGCACGCCGCAGGCCTACCGGCCGCCGGGCTCGATCCTCCAGCCGACGCCGAAGACGCCCGGCGAGTCCGATTACGAGCCGTGGACGCCGTAAGGGCGCATCGATTGGCGCAAGTCCGGCCGGTAGCCGTCACTGGGCCGGGTAGTCGGCCTCGGTGATGGTCTTGATTTTGCCGCCATCGATGACGGCGGTGTAGATGTAGGTGCGCTTGGCGGCACCGATCGTCAGCTCCGTGAAGACGACGTTGTCGTGCGGCACCTCCGCCTGCATCACGATCGATTTCAGCACCTCGGGCGTGAAACCGGCGATGACCTTGCCAAGGAATTCACGGACGCCGGCGGTTCCCGAGTAGACCTTGTCGGCGGTGATGATGGACGATTGATCGGTGAAGTCGGTCATGACTGCATCAAGGTCCTTCGACATCGCCTTTTGCAGGTGTCCGTCCCACACCGCCTTGCTCGCCGCCGACACGTCTTGGCCGTACGCGACACCGGTGCCGCTGGCGAGCAGCATTGCCGTCAAGCCGATCAGGGAATTGCGTACACGATGAGCCATTCTATCCTCCATGTTCGTGAGTGCGCGTCCGGGGCGCCGTGGCCGGTCTTGGCATGAGAGCCCTCAGGGCCTCGGCGGTCAGCGGCTGGCCCCCGATCGCCCATTCGCCGCTCGTCACTTCCGAAATCACCACCCAGGTCACGCCGCGCATGTTTTCGCCTTCGACCGAAACCATCGCGTCGGTCAGCTTCTTGATGATCTGACGCTTCTGCTCGGGACTGAACACGCCTTCGATCAGGTGAACCGCGATCAACGGCATCGCCCCCTCCAGATGCGCCGGCGCGTGCATCCTGGGCGCGTCACTGGCTGGTCGCTTTCAGATTTTCCGGATTTCTTGCGCAGAACCGCATGATTTTGCGTGGACGCTGCACGCCCCGCACGTTGCCGGCAGGTATGATAGCCTTAGCCGCGGCCCAGGCCTCCCGCGCGAGGTGGCAAATGATTGCCAGCTTCGGCGACTGCGAAATCGATTTCGACCGGCGCGAACTGCGGCGGCAGGGCATGCCGGTTCACGTCGAGCCACAGGTGTTCGATCTCCTGGTCTACCTGATTGCGCAGCGTGACCGCGTCGTCAGCAAGGACGAAATCTTCGAGGCCGTCTGGCAGGGGCGCATCGTTTCGGACGCCACGCTCAGCAGCCGTGTTAATTCGGCGCGCAAGGCGATCGGCGACAGCGGCCGCTCGCAGGTGCTCATTCGCACGATTCCCCGGCGCGGCTTTCGCTTCGTCGGCGACGACATGCGCTTCGACGGCGTTGCCGATGGGAGCACGGCAAATCCGGCCATCGTCGAACCGACTTGGCCGGCCGCCCGGCAGCAGATCACTTTCTGTACAACCACGGACGGCGTCCGTCTGGCGGTCGCCGTCGCGGGGCAAGGCGATCTCGTCGTCAAGACGGCAAACTGGCTCAATCACCTGGAGTACGATTGGCGCAGTCCGATCTGGTCGCCGACATTCGAGCGACTGACGTCAAGGCATCAGCTCGTCCGCTACGACGAACGCGGCACCGGACTGTCGGACTGGAATGTCGAGGACATTTCATTCGATGCATTCGTCCGCGACCTGGAAACCGTGGTCGACGCCTTGCGGCTCGAACGTTTCGCGCTGTTCGGCCTGTCGCAGGGTTGCGCCGTCGCAATGGCGTACGCCGCCCGCCACCCCGAGCGGGTCTCCAGGCTCGTCCTGCACGGCGCCTTCGCCCTTGGTCCGACGAAGCGCCACACCCAGGCGGACGACGAGCAGGCATCTGCCTTCCTGACCTTGATACGCCACGGCTGGGGTTACCCCAATTCGGCGTTCATGCAGGCCTTCTCCTCGTTGTACCTGCCGGACGCAACTCTGGCGCAGGTCAGGTGGTTCGCCGATCTGCAGCGGACCACCACCTCGCCCGAGAACGCGATCAGGATCAGGCAGGCGGTCAACGAGATCGACATCGTCGACCTTTTGCCGAAAATCCGGGCGCCGACGCTGGTCACGCACAACCGCAGCGACAATGTGGTCCCCTTCGCCCATGGCCGCATGATCGCGTCGTCGATCCCCGGGGCGCGATTCGTCGAGCTCGACAGCGGCAACCATCCGATCATCCCCGATAACCCGACCTGGGAACGGTTCATGACCGAGGTGGAGGATTTCCTCGCTGCACCCTAGGGTGTTTGTCGTCGCCGCCTTCTGAGGCGAACGGCCACCATTCAACAAAGGCGACGGCTGAGGCCGGCCGCTTGACGGCGACGCCGTGCCGGCGTCGTTCGAATTCGTCGCGAAAAACAGACGCGTGCCGCCGGCGGTCGCGGACGCGCGGTCAACCGGCGCGAGCCCGGGGACGCTTGCGCTTGCTCATCAGGCGTGCGTAGCCGAGAAATCCGAGTACGTGGTGCATGATGTAGTCGATCCTCACCTCGCGAATCTCCTGGCTGCGCAAGAAGCCGCCGTCCGGCACGAAGAAACGGAGCTGGCGGCGCAGGTTGTCGGCGACGCGTCGCAGGACCGTGTCCACGGTCGGTTCTCTGTCCTCGCCGAGAATGTCGAGGATGCGTGCATACGCGAGCAGACCTTCGGTCTGACAGGCCAGCGGAGTGGCCTCGCTTCCGTGTCGGGTCGCTTCGTCGGCGAGCATCCCTTGGGCAAGGCGGGCGGCATAGTCGATCAGCCATTCCTCGCGGCGCACGCGGACCAGCGCTTCGAGCGCATAGACCATCCACTGGGTGAGCGAGCCGACGCCGTGGTCGCGGGCGGCCAGCTTGCCGGTGCAATCGAGCGCCGCGTCGAGCCAGCGGGTTTCACCGATCGCTTCGCTCGCCAGGGCGAGCGCCAGGATCGGCTGGCCGGTGAACTCGGAGGCGCGCATGGGGTGCGGCGTCGAAATCGGGCCAGGTACCAGGATCTGAACGAATTCGCCGTTGGCGAGCCGCTGCGACTCGACGAAACGAACCAGACGATCCGCCCGCTCGAGGTGGGCGGGGTCACTGGTGCGAGCGTAGAGCGCGACAGAAGCGGCGACGCCGAGCGCGCTGCCGCCGAGCTTGACCAGGTTTTCGTCGATCACGCACAGCATGTCGGTGGCGCCATACGGGCGGAACAGCCGATCGATCATGAACCCGGCGGCACGATCGATCGCCGGCGACAGCTCCGGGATCGGCCACCCCTGGCGCTCGAAGTCGATGAGAGCCCACACCGCCCCGACGTGGCGGACTTCGCCGTAATGGACGCTGACGAACTCCGGATGGTCCGGGAAATAGTTGTAGGTGAAGCGCCCGTCGGGGCGGACCAACGCAGCAAGGTGCGCCGCGCCTGCGCGCGCCACCGCCTCCGCCTTGGCGGGCGTGATTACCTGCATGGTCTGTTCCCGCGCCCTGGGTCGGCTCGACAGGCACGGGCAGCGGTTCGACACGGCCGGCAGCAACCGGCCGGTCGCGACCCTACGGAGGTAATTTGAAGATCGCCGCTATTCGCGCCGTGACCGTCTGCAGCCCGACGTCGAGTGCGCCTATGCTCTTGCTCGGGTAATAGTCGTAGAGCACTTCAGGGCGAAGATAAAAATTCGGGCTCACCGCAAGATTGGCCCCCGCACCGACAGTCACCCCGAACAGCGTTCCGCTCGGGTCGAACAACGCAGCGTTCACGCTGACGTTGGCAATCGCCAGGCCGATGGCGACGAACGGCTCGGCGTTGCCTTGCGGCGCGCCAAACAGCGCCCTGAAGCGCGCCACGCTGTCCTGGCTGTAGTCGGTGACGGTGGGCGCTGCATCAACCTGAACAAGACAGACGGCGAGGTCCAGGGCTGTGTCCGGAGCACTGTTGCATCGCTGCCCGCCATTGATGTCGGCAAAGCCGAACTCGGCCTCCACGGCCGCCGACAACGTGCGTCCCGGTGGCCGATGGAATCGGTAGCC
>CAZSWL010000276.1:0-2914 GCA_964610725.1 uncultured Bauldia sp. | reverse complement strand
AATGTTCTGGAGTTTGTGGTGGCAGTGGTGAGAAGGAAACAGGAAGCGGCATGAACGCGAAGGTTAGCTGTCACACCGTTAATGTAACCTGTCCATACGTCTCATCGAGGTCAAACGTTGTATGGAATGATGGGCATATTCGCGATACAAAGTACGTTGGCGGCCAATTTATGGGCGCAAGATGGGGTAACCGTACGTTTGCAATGAGGCTTCACTGAAGTATTAAAAGAGGGGGGTTCGTAATGAAGTCAAACGAGAACAAGTTCTTTTCTGCGATATTCGGCATTATGCTCTTAGTAGCGTCCGTGATAACGTTCTTTGTTGGCGTCCCAGCAGCCGCGCAAGAGTATAATGATGCCCTGCTGGTCGATCTACGGGCCAACCCAAAACTCCGCGCCCCTGACGACATTCTCGCCGATTTTACAACCGGCAAGCCCGAGACCAGGGTTATCGTTGTTCTTAAGCCTTCGGCAGCAGCAGATGACCTGGCCGCAAGATCGCGGCTTTCAGGAAGGATACCTTCCGAATTCTTGAGAGCTGGGGCGCCCGCTTATTACAATCTGAGGGATGAGTATGTCAGGATCCGACTGCGGGCCACAGTCACTGAAACCATCAAGCGCGTACTTGTACAACTCGGTTCATCGGGGATAACGGTAACGCAGAAATTCTCTTATCAGTTTGGCTTTGCGGCAAAGGTAACGCCAGAGGCACTGGAGAGGATTGTCAGTTCTCCGGATGTCGTTGCTGTTGAAAAGGACCACATCGGGCATTGGGACCTCGCACAGGGTATCCCGCTGATTAATGCAGCCACGGTGAGAAGCACCTATACCGGGGCAGGCGTGAGCATCGCCTATGTGATAGTGGGATCGATACGTCCCATCCCAGGCTGGGTGGTGGTGGGTTTCCCAACTCGAAAGTGCTAGGCGGTTATGATATTGCCGACAATGATTCAGATCCAAGGCCAGACAGCATGAACGGTGAAGCTCACGGCTCAGCCTGTGCAGGTATAGCTGCCGGCAACATTGGGACAGTTGGCGATTACATCGGCGGTGTTGCTCCTGACGCCAAACTCTATGCCCTGAAAATTTCAACGGATGCCAATCCGGGTTTTCCCGTCGAGTCAGCGTTAATAAACGCCTGGAACTGGTGTGTTGACCACCAGAATGATGATCCGAACAATCCGATCACGGTGATCAGCACAAGCGCAAGCGTTGGCGGCCCATTTTCTTCGTCATGCGACTCATCGAATATATCTATGACAACAGCTGCAGGAAGAGCCGTATCTGCCGGTATTACGATTTTTGCCTCGTCTGGCAATAACGGCTACTGTGATTCCATAAATTTGCCGGCCTGTATCAGCTATGTCAACTCGGTCGGCTCGGTTTATGATGACGATTTTGGCATCAACAGAGGGTGCATCAGTTACTCATCATGCGCTCCAAAGATACTATTTCTGGACTGTCCCACACATTATTTATTTATAGATTTTTCAGCACCCGACATGGTCCCTTCTTATTCAAACAGCGCCTCCATCCTGACCCTTCTTGCCCCCTCAAATCAGGCCTATACAACCGACATTGTGGGACCGGGAGGATATAATCCATCAGGTGATTATTTTGCGACATTTGGCGGAACTTCGGCTGCCTGTCCCTATGCAGCCGGTGCAGCCGCAGTCCTCCAACAGGCCGCCAAGGCTAAAAGCGGCTTCTATCTGACCCCTGCCCAAGTAAAAGCCTATCTGGTCGACAATGGTGATGATGTCACAGATAGCAAATCCGGCATTACCACGCCCCGAATAAACCTTGGCAGGGCAGTTGATGCAATTCCTTCGGGAGGCGGTGCATCAAATCTTCTAATCAACGCCGGGTTCGATAATGGGCAGGAGAACTGGACTCAATACAGCAGTGGAGGTTATGACATCATATGGGAGGACGCTTCGGAGGCCCATGACGGCAACTGGTTTGCTCGGATGGGAGGTTATGATAATGCAACCGAATACATTTATCAGGATGTAACGGTTCCCCCCGATATAACCCAGGCTGAACTTCAGTTCTGGTACAACATTGCAACCGAGGAAACTTCAACAATAAATGCATGGGATACTATGTCGGTCGAGGTAAGAAGACCGACTGATAACGCATTGTTGTCCACTATTGACGTTTTCAGCAATCTGGATCATACCAGCGGATGGCAGCAAAGCCCTTCTTATGATCTCTCGCCTTTTAAAGGTGAAGCGATTCGATTAAGGTTCTACGCAACAACGGATTATTCGTTCCCGACCGAATTCCATATTGATGATGTCGAATTAATGACAGATTCTGCGCTCCCACCGACGGGGTCGGTGCGGAGATGGCATCTTGGTTCTCCAATTATAGAATCGACTATTGCAAACGCATTCGCAAATGCCATTGACGGTGATACCATTGAGGCATGGGGGCTTCAGTTTAACGACCCCTCCATTAGGTTCAGCCCTGTCGCTGCAACCGCCGTGAAATTCAGTGGAGGTTGGGATGATGGCTTCGCGAACCAGACTTCCATGACCACTTTGCGCGGTCTTACGATAGGTGGTGGCGCGTCGCTGACTATAGAAAACCTCATTATTCAATGAGAGATGCAGATATTTTACTTTATGTGACGGATTAAATTGCAGAGGATACTTGTAACGTATACAAGATTGACAGGAGAGTATTCCTAGGATATTAAAAAGAGGGGGAACAATCTGTGAGGGAGTTGCAAGAGGGGATGGCTCAGCTGGATCGGTTTTTTATGCGTCTACAATACTGGGGAGTTGATTGTTCGCCTCCTTCCTCTGACTAGTCACTGAATTAGACGAGAACCTGAAAAAAACACATTCCCTACAATGCCACGCCGTCCGTGAGGGCGGTTCGGATAGCGGCGGATCTAAGAAGTAAGA
>CAZSWL010000275.1:0-3673 GCA_964610725.1 uncultured Bauldia sp. | reverse complement strand
GGACGAGCTCGCCGATGACGAACAGCAGCACCGCGGCGAGGAAGGCGTAGGCAACCCGGCGGCGGTCGCGGGTGAGGGCGATCCGCTCGAGAAAGGCGAGACGCTGGCCGCGGGCCGCCATCAGTGACGCCTCCGCAGCAGCAATCCGATCATGGTGCTGAGAACGACCGCGATCACCAGGAAGAGACCTTCGTAGAACGACTGGTAGAGCGGATCGATCTGCGAGAAGAACAGGACGTTGACGATCATGGTCGTCAGGAAGGCGCCGGCGATGACGCCGACGGCGCTGCCGCGCCCGCCGAACAGGCTCATGCCGCCGAGAACGACGGCCACGATCGAGGTCAGCGTGTAGCCGTTGCCGGTGGTGGCGTCGCCCGCCGTCGCCGTTGCGGCGAGGAAAAGACCGGCCGCCGCCGCCAGCATGCCGCTGAGGGTGAAGGCCAATATCCGGGTCGGAATGACCGCGACGCCGTTGGCGCGCGCTGATTGCTCGTCGTTGCCGACGGCCACGATCGATACGCCGAGGTTGCTGCGCCGAAAGGCCGACCACAGGAGGCCGAGCAGCACCACGTAGACCAGGGCAAAGGGCTGATTGGGGTCCACCAGCGCGGCGGTGTACGACGGCGGTACGGCGCCGCCCGGCTGCGGCAGAACGCGGATCGCCAGCCCCTGATAGACCGCCAGCGTGGCGAGGGTGACCAGGATCGGCTGCAGGCGACCGACCGCCACCAGCAGTCCGTTGATCAGGCCGAGGCCCGCGCCGATCAACAGGATCACCAGGCTCCAGCCGACCATGCTGGCCAGATTGTCGTGCAGCAGCACCGCCGCCAGCGCGTTGGTGAGGTCCATGACGCCACCCACCGAAAGGTCGAGTCCGCGCGCCAGCACGACGATCGCCTGCCCCATGGCGACCAGCACCAGCGGCATGGTGTTGTTCACCGTCGAGGTGATCTCGAAGTTGCCGGGCAGCGTCTGCAACTGCATCCAGTAAACGACGCAGTAGAGGACGACCGCCGCGGCCAGCATCACAAAGACGAGAACCAGACCGATGTTCTGGCGGAAGAAGTGGATGGCGCGGCCGCGCCGCGGCTCGGCGATCGCTTCAGTGGACAACGGACTCTCTCACGGCGGCGGCGACGATGTCTTCGGCGGTGATGCCGCGGGACGGCAGCTCGGCGGCGATTCGTCCCTCGCGCATCACCAGAACGCGGTGGCAAAGATGCGCCAGTTCCTCCGCATCGCTCGAGTAGAAAAGCAGGGCGCGGCCCTCGCCGGCCAGACGCGCCACCAATTCATAGATCTCGTGCTTGGTGGCGATGTCGACGCCGCGGGTGACGTCGTAGAGCAGGAGGATGCGGGAATCGGCGATCAGCCAGCGGCCGAGCAGAACCTTCTGCTGGTTGCCGCCGCTCAGTTGTCCGGCGGTGGCGTTGAGCCCGGGGGTGCGTATCTGCAGCTGGCGGATCATGTCGTTGGCGACGCGGCGCTCGCCGGCGGCGTGGATCAGGCCCAACGAGGCGAGGCGCTGGCTGACGATCGGCAGGGTCAGGTTCACTTTCACCGACATGGGAAGCAGCAAGCCTTCGGTCTTGCGGTCTTCCGGAACCAGGGCGATGCCGCGGCGGACCGCTTCGCGCGGATTGCGGATATGCGCCGGCGCGCCGTTGACGCTGATCTCGCCGGCGGCGCCGGGCTGGGCACCGAACAGGTAGAGGAACAGCTCGCGGTGGCCGTGGCCGGCGAGACCGCCGATGCCGAGGATTTCGCCGGCGTGAAGGGTGAGCGAGACATCCTGCAGCCCCTCGCCGGTGACGCCGCGCGCCTCGAGCATGGCCGGGCTGTCGGGCAACGGCGGTATCGGCGGATAGAACGCCTCGACCCGACGCCCGGTCATGAGCGTGACCGCCTTGCTCTCGTCGATCTCGGTGAACGTGCCGGTCTCGGTCCCGTTGCGGAAAATGGTGATGCGGTCGGCGATGTTGGTGATCTCGTTCCAGCGATGCGAGGTGAACACGATGCATTTGCCGCGCCCCCGCAAATCGTGGATCAGCTTGAACAGCCAATCGACCTCGTGCTCACCGAGGGAGGACGTCGGCTCGTCGAGGAGCAGCGTCCCCGGGTCCTGGATGATCACCCTGACGATTTCGATGATCTGGCGCTGGGCCAATGGCAGATCGTCGATCAGGGCACGGGGGTCGATGGCGCGGATTTCCAGGCCCGCCAGAATCGAGTCCGCTTCCTCGGCCATGCGGCCGCGATGGATGAGACCGAGCGTGCCGCGCGGCTCGCGGCGCAGAAGAAGGTTTTCCGCCACCGTCATCCACGGGAACAGGGTCAGTTCCTGAAAAACGGTCCAGATGCCCAGGTCGTGCGCCGCATGCGGGCCGGCGAGGGCGACCTTGCTGCCGCCAACGCGAATCTCGCCGGCGTCGGGATGCAGCCTGCCGCCGAGCAGCTTGATGAGGGTGCTCTTGCCGGCACCGTTCTCGCCGACGAGAGCATGGACCTCGCCCGTGGCGGCCGAGAAGGATGCATTGTCCAGCGCCTGGACGCCGCCGAAGGCCTTGGCGAGCCCGACGCCTTCGATCGCCGGCGGATCGGATCCGCCGGCGAGTTCTCGTGGCCGCATTACGCGGCCGGGAGCTTCACCTGGAGCTCACCAGGGCACGCGGTTCCGTTGAGGGCGCCGTCGACGCACATCTTGACGGTCGCATTCGGCCCGCTGTCGGTGAAGTCAGCGAAGAAGCTGTCGGGCAGATCCGGGAAGACCGTCTCGCCGACCTTCACCGTGTCGTTGGTGACGAAGGGGAAGGGAATGGTGACGTCTTTCTTGGGATAGTCCCCGTTGAGAATGCGTCGCGCAAGCTCAAGCGAAATGACCGACAGGAACGGCGGCTGGCCGATGGATATGCCCTCGACCTTTTGGTCGAGGTAGCCGATCATGAACTTGCGGAAGCCGTTCTCGGCTTCGCCGGCCGTGGGTGGCAGCGGCCGTTTTGCCGCGATGAACGCCTTGAGCACGCCATCGGTACCGCCCTGGCACCAGATGCCGTCGATCTGGGGGAGGGAGGGCAGGATGGAGGCGGTGTTGCGCTCGGCGGTGGAGGAGTCCCACATGCCGGTGTAGCGGTTCACCACCTTGATGCCGGGGTTCTGCGCCCAGACGCTGTCGGCGCCCTTGTTGCGGTCCTCATCGACCGAGGTTCCCGCGACGCCGGTCACCATGATCACGTTGCCCTTGCCGTTGAGCTTCTTGGCCAGCCAGTCGGCAAGCTGCCGGCCAAAGGCGACCTGATCGGTGTTGACCTTGAGGGCGGAAGGCTCGGTGACGATGTTGTCGAACGAAACGACCAGAATGCCGCGGCTGCTCGCCTGGCCGAGGATGCCGTTGAGCCCGGTGGGCGAGGCGGCGTCGACCACGATCGCGTCGACCTTGCGCGCAATCAGATTGGAGATCTGCTGCGACTGTTTGCTGACGTCGTTTCCGGAATTGTACCACGAGCCGTCGACCTCCGACTTGAATGGCTCCATCTGCAGCGCCGCCTTGAAAACATTCTCCATCTCGATGCGCCACTTGTTGCCAATGAACGAGTTGGCGAGGGCGATCTTGTGTTGCTTGGCCGCGGCGGCCAAAACAGGCCGTGGCAACAGGCCCGTGGCGCCGAGGCCGACC
>CAZSWL010000274.1:0-10416 GCA_964610725.1 uncultured Bauldia sp. | reverse complement strand
CATTTGGGCCGGCCGGCTTGCTGCCACGTAAAACAACTCGCTAAAAGGCCGGAGGGCATGTCACCACCCGGCCGCTTGGGCCGGGTTTTTTGTTGGGGAGACGGGAGATGGCGAAGGTCAAGGCGAAGAAGACGAGCCGCTTGCGGCCGGCCACCCAGTTGGTCCACGGCGGTATCCTGAGGTCGCAGTTCGGCGAGAACGCCGAAGCGATCTTCATGACCCAGAGCTACGTTTACGACAGCGCCGAGCAGGCGGAGCGCCGCTTCAAGGGCGAGGAAGCCGGCTTCATCTATTCGCGCTACGCCAACCCGACCGTCGCCATGTTCGAGGAGCGCATGCGGCTCCTGGAAGGGGCCGGCGCGGCGCGGGCGACGGCGAGCGGCATGGCGGCGGTGACCGCGGCGTTCCTCTGCCACCTCAAGGCGGGCGACCACGTCGTCGCCGCCAAGGCGCTGTTCGGCTCGTGCCGCTACGTGGTCGAGGACCTGTTGCCGCGCTACGGCATCGCCTCGACGCTGGTCGACGGCGACGATCTCGCCGCGTGGCGCAAGGCGGTGCGCAAGGGCACGACCAGGGCGCTGTTCCTGGAGAGCCCGACCAACCCCACCCTTGCCGTCATCGACATCGCCGCCGTCGCCGACATCGCCCATGCTGCCGGCGCCTGCCTGATCGTCGACAACGTCTTCGCCACCCCGCTCCTGCAACGGCCGCTCGCGCTTGGCGCCGATGTCGTCGTCTATTCGGCGACCAAGCACATCGACGGACAGGGGCGCTCGCTCGGCGGTATCATCCTCGCCGACGAGAAATTCGTCGCCGACCACCTGCATACGTTCCTGCGCCAGACCGGTCCCTCGCTCAGCCCCTTCAACGCCTGGCTGCTGCTCAAGGGGCTGGAGACGCTGCCGGTCAGGGTGGCACAACAAACGGCGTCGGCGGCGGCGCTGGCCGATCGTCTGGCCGCGCATCGAAAGGTCGCACGCGTGCTCTATCCCGGCCGCGCCGACCACCCGCAGCACCCTTTGGCCGCGCGCCAGATGAGCGGCGGCTCGACGCTCGTCGCTTTCGAGGTCAAGGGCGGCCGCAAGGCGGCGTTCGAGCTGTCCAATGCGCTCAAGGTCATCCGCATTTCCAACAACCTCGGTGACGCCAAGAGCCTGATCACCCACCCGTCGACCACCACCCATCAGAGGTTGAGCGAGGAGGTGCGCCAGGAGCTCGGCATCACGCAGGGGCTGCTGCGCCTGTCGGTCGGCCTGGAGGACGTGGACGATCTCCGCGACGACCTCGACCAGGCGCTCGACCGGCTCGGCTGAACCGACATTCATCATCGCGGCGATGGCGGATTGACGGTTTCGGCGGCGCTCGCTTACTTAGGCGTCTCCGCGGGAATGCGAGCCATGTACAAAGCCAAGACGCGCGATATCCAGGTGACGGTGGAGCCCACCTTCATCGACGAGGAATCCTCGCCCGAGGACAGTCGCTACTTCTGGGCCTACACCATCGAGATTGCCAACCTCGGTGGCGAAGTCGTGCGCCTGCGCTCGCGCCACTGGCAGATCACCGACGGCAACGGCCGCACCGAGGAGGTGCGCGGCGCCGGCGTCGTCGGCAAGCAGCCGGTGCTCAAGCCGGGCGAGACTTTCGCCTACACCAGCGGCTGCCCGCTGACGACGCCGTCGGGCATCATGGTCGGCACCTATCAGATGCAGAACGAGCGCGGCGAGACGTTCTCCATCGAAATTCCCGCCTTCTCGCTCGACCTCCCCGACGCCCACCGGACGGTCAACTGAGCGGCGTTGCGGGCGCGCAGGAAACCGTGACCGGGTCGGCCGACGACATCCTCGCCGGGTTCGGCATCGACCGTTCGGCGTTGATCGGGGCCGGCGGGCACTCGCTGGTCTATGCCCTCGACGACAGGCGCGTCGTGCGCATCCTGAAGAACGGCGGCGACGTGGTGACCCTGTCGCGGCTGAAGGCGTTCCTCGCCGAAATCGACGGCCGCGCGGCGATTGCCACCCCGCTGATCGAGAAGATCGACGCCGCCGGCCGCTACACGGTCGAGCGTCGCCTGCCCGGCACGGCGATGATCGGGCTGTTACCCGGGCTGGCGGGCGAGGGGCGGCGGAGGGCGCTGGCCAACTACATCGGGGCGGCGGGAGCGGTCGCCGCCATCGAATTTCCCGAGCGACCCTACGGGCACCTGTTGGCGCCGGCACCGATCCGTACCGACACGTGGAGCGAATTTCTGCGGCGCAGTCTCGACCGCGCCCTGTTGCGCAACGGCGCCGTTGTCGCCGCCGAGGTCGGCGACGTCGAGGACCTGCGCGCCAGAGCGCAGGCGCTGGTCGAGCCCTTGCCGCCACGGCCGGCGAAGGCGCTCGTCCATGGCGACTACTTCCCCGCCAACGTCCTCCTCGATGCAACCCTCGCGGTCTCCGGCCTGGTCGATTTCAGCGTCTACACCGTCGTCGGCGATCCCGCCTACGACATCGTCACCGCCCCGATCTTCCTCGAAATGATCGCCTCGATCACGCCGGCCGACATCGAGGAGGCGCGCCGGCTGGTGCACGAGCGCCTCGGCGAGGAAAGCGAGCCGGCGGCGCGCTGCTACCGGGCGCTGGCGGCGCTGACCATGGCCGACCCCGCCTACGCCGCCGAGCCCTATCCGCACATCTACCGCTGGAGCCTGGCCACGCTGC
Organism: uncultured Bauldia sp.; assembly: GCA_964610725.1. GTDB lineage: Bacteria > Pseudomonadota > Alphaproteobacteria > Rhizobiales > Kaistiaceae > JBBDMC01. Next base: position 7,717 of record CAZSWL010000274.1, on the reverse strand, counting down.
GCGATCTCGCCCGCGGCGACACGTCCGGTGAGCGCGCCGGCTAGCGCGCGAATTCGGTCGGATCGAAGCGGTAGCGCCGGCCGCAGAACTCGCAGGTCACCGAAATCACCTGGTCCTCGACGCTGTCGGCGATCTCCTCGGCAGTGAAGGTGGCCAGCACGCCGGTCACCTTCTCGCGCGAGCACGAGCACTCGTCGCGGACGCGCACGGCGCGGAAGACGCGCACGCCGCGCTGGTTGAACAGACGGTAGAGCAGATGCTCGACGGGAACGGCCGGGTCGGTGAGCTCGTCGTCCTCGACGGTGGCGGCAAGCGCCTGCGCCTCGCGCCAGGCATCGTCGTCCTCGTCGCTCTCCACCACCGTCACCCCCGACGGTGCGTCGCCGCCGGGCAAGTCGCGACGGCGAATGCGCTCGGGCGCGTCCGGCAAAAACTGGACGAGGATGCCGCCCGCCCGCCAGCGCGAGCGCAGGCGGCCGTTCTCGCGGGTCTGCATCTCGGCCACCGCCAGGCGAACGCGGGTCGGGATCTGCTCGGACTGGCGGAAATAGGCGTGGGCGACCTCTTCCAGGCTGTTGCCTTCCAGCGCCACCACGCCCTGGTAGCGGTTCATGTTGGCGCCCTGGTCGATGGTCATGGCGAGAATGCCGTGGCCGAGCAGCGCCCCGGGGTCGGCCGCGCCGGCCGCCGCTGCCGCGGCGACGGCGTCGCGGTCGAAGCGCGCGTAGGCGCGCACCGCGCCGCCGGTGCGGTAGTCGACCACCAGCATGTCGACCGGCCCGTCGCTGTCGGTCTGCAGGATGAACTTGCCGTCGAACTTGAGCGAGGAGCCGAGCAGCACCGCCAGCACGACCGTCTCGGCGAGCAGACGGGCGACGGCGGGCGGATAGTCGTGGCGGGCGAGCAGGGCGTCGAGGGCCGCGCCCATCTGGATGGCGCGGCCGCGCAGGTTGAGCGCCTCCACCGCAAACGGTCGGATGGCGTCGTCGCCGGCAGGACCGAGCGGTTCGGTCACCCCTTCGAAACTCAGCGTCATGGCAACTTGCCGAAGCACCACAGCAGAATGCCCTTCTGGGCATGGAGGCGGTTCTCCGCCTCGTCGAACACCACCGAGCGCGGGCCGTCGATGACCGCGCCGGTCACCTCCTCGCCGCGGTGGGCGGGCAGGCAGTGCATGAAGATAGCGTCGGGCTTGGCCAGCGCCAGCAGCCGCTCGTTGACCTGATAAGGCATCAGCAGACGCCGGCGGCGCTCGCGTTCGCCGTCACCCATCGACACCCAGGTGTCGGTGACCAGGCAGTCGGCACCGGCGGCGGCCTCGTCGGCATCGGTGGTGGGGTGAACCTCGCCGCCGTTGGCCGCGGCCCACGCCAGCAGCTCGGGCGACGGGACAAGCGCGGGCGGCGTCGCCACGTGCAGGCGAAACTGCAACCGCGCCGCCGCGTGCACCCACGAGGTCAGCACGTTGTTGGCGTCGCCCAGCCAGGCGACCGTGCGCCCCGCGATCCGTCCGCTGTGCTCCTCGAAGGTCATGACGTCGGCGACCACCTGGCAGGGGTGGGAGTGCCGGGTGAGGCCGTTGATCACCGGCGCCGTGGCGTGAGCGGCGAGATCGGCGACCATGTCGTGGTCGAGGGCGCGGATCATGATCGCGTCGAAGTAGCGGGAGAGCACCCGCGCGGTGTCGGCGATGCTCTCGTCGCGGCTGAGCTGCATCTCGCGGCCGGTCAGCACCACCGTCTCGCCGCCGAGCTGACGCATGGCAACGTCGAAGGAGACCCGCGTCCGCGTCGAGTGCTCCTCGAAGATCATGGCGAGGATCTTGCCGGCGAGCGGACCGGAGCGGCCGTCGCCGGGGTCCGCCTTCAGCGCCCGGCTCGCATCGATGATCGCCCGCAACGTGTCGGCGTCGACGTCGGCGAGGTCGAGAAAGTGGCGGACCATCGGCATGCCCCTACTTCGTCGCCTCGGCCGACGCGAGCGTGGCGAGGGCGCGGTCCATGCGCTCGATCGCCTGGTCGATTTCGCCCTCTGCGACGTTGAGCGGCGGCAGCAACCGCACCACGTTCTCGCCTGCGGCAGCGGCGAGCAGGCCGTGCTCGCGCAGGGCGGTGACCACTTCGCCGGCCGGCTTGTGACAGCGCACGCCGATGAGCAGCCCCTCGCCGCGGATCTCGGCGACCACGTCGGCATGAGCGTCGACGACCGAGGCAAGGCGCTGCTTGAGATAGAGCCCCACGGCGCGCACGTGGGCGAGGAATTCCGGCTCGGCGACGATGTCGATGACCGCCTTGCCGACCGCCATCGCCAGCGGATTGCCGCCGAAGGTGGAGCCGTGGGTGCCGGCGGTCATGCCCTTGGCCGCCGCGGCGGTCGCCAGGCAGGCGCCGAGCGGGAAGCCGCCGCCGAGACCCTTGGCGACGGTCATGATGTCAGGGGTGACGCCCGACCACTCGTAGGCGAACAGCTTGCCGGTGCGGCCGACGCCGGTCTGCACCTCGTCGACGACGAAAAGCAGGCCGCGCTTGTCGCACAGCGCCCGCAGCTCGCGCAGGAAGTGCGGATCGACCTGGCGCACGCCGCCCTCCCCCTGGATCGGCTCGATCATGATGGCGGCGGTCTGGCTGCCGATGGCGGCGGTGACCGCGTCGAGGGCGCCGAGCGGAATCTGGTCGAAGCCTGGCACCGGCGCGCCCATCCCTTCGAGGTACCTGGCATTGCCGGTCGCGGCGAGGGTGGCTAGGGTACGCCCGTGAAAGGCGCCGGCGAAGGTGATGAAGCGCGTGCGCCCGGGCTCGCCGTTGGCGAAATGATAGCGGCGCGCGGTCTTGATGGCGCACTCCACCGCCTCGGCGCCGGAATTGCAGAAGAAGACCTTGTCGGCAAACGTCGTCCGGCACAGCTTCTCGGCCAGCGCCTCCTGCTCGGGGATGCGATAGAGGTTGGAGACGTGCCAGAGCTTGCCCGCCTGCTCGGTGAGCGCGGCGACCAGCGCCGGATGGGCGTGGCCGAGCACGTTGACGGCGACGCCGCCGGAAAAATCGAGCAACCGACGACCGTCGGTGGTCTCGAGCCAGGCGCCCTCGCCGCGCGCGAAGGCAACCGGGGCGCGCGCAAAGGTGTCGTAAAGCGGCGAGCGGGTCATGTGACTCTCCGGATGACGGCCAGCCGATAAAACCGAAAAGCGCCGCCGGCGGAAGCATTTCTGGCGGGCGCGGTTATACCACCGGCGCCGCGATCGCTGTCAAACCGGCGGCAGTGCCCGGGTTTGGCCACGACCTGGGGAAAAATGCGCAATTTGCCGAGGTGTGTCTTTGCGACTCTTGTCAGCGAGTCAAACGCCGTTGTAGCGTCGCCGGCGTTTGGTTGGGTGCGGCGGATCTCCGGGTCCATTGTTGAGCGTTTAGCATCGTCCGCGGAACGGGCGGCGCAAGGAGGCCGATTCCGACTCCAGCCTCGCAGGCAGCGGGATGATGCGACATGCTATGGACGGAAGAACGCGTCGAGTTGCTGAAGAAGCTGTGGGCGGAGGGGCTGAGCGCCAGTCAGATCGCCGGCCAGCTCGGCGGCATCACCCGTAACGCCGTCATCGGCAAGGTGCACCGCCTCGGCCTGTCCGGTCGCGCCAAGCCGGCCTCGAGCGGGCCACGGTCGCGCAAGCCGAGGACAACCTCGCCGCACCGGCCAGCGACGCGCCATTTCATCGCCGGCAACACGGCCCTCAAGACGCATGCCCACCCGGCGCCGCGGCGTTTGCCGGCGCCGGTGCCGATCGAGGACATCGTGGTGCCGATCAGCCTCAACATCTCGCTGATGGCGCTCACCGACCAGATGTGCAAATGGCCGATCGGCGATCCCGGCGCCGAAGGCTTCCATTTCTGCGGCCACCGCAACTGGAACGGCCTGCCCTATTGCCAATATCACAGCCGGCTCGCCTACCAGCCCGCCGAGCGTCGGCGCGACCGGCGCGCCGAATCCTATTGAGGCAGGCCGCCGCGTCCGGCGACGGCGAAGCTCTCGTCGAACGAATAACCGGAACCGCGCACCGTCCTGATCGGATCGCGGCCGCGGCCGAGCGCCTTGCGCAAGCGCCCGACGTGAACGTCGACGGTGCGCTCGTCGACGAAGACGTCGCGGCCCCAGACGCTGTCGAGAAGCTGGGCGCGCGAGAACACGCGGCCGGGGCTCTGCATGAGGAACTCGAGCAGGCGAAACTCGGTCGGTCCGAGATGCAGCTCGCGGCTGCTGCGACGGACGCGATGGGTCTCGCGGTCGAGCTCGATGTCGCCGCCCCTGAGCACGGTGGCGATCAGTTCCGGCTTGGCGCGGCGCAGGATGGCGCGTACCCGCGCCATCAGCTCGGCGACCGAAAACGGCTTGACCACGTAGTCGTCGGCGCCGGTGGCGAGGCCGCGCACGCGTTCCGATTCCTCGCCGCGCGCGGTCAGCATGATGATCGGCAGCGCCTGGGTGGCGGCGCGCGCGCGCAGCCGTCGGCACAATTCGATGCCGGAGACGCCGGGTAGCATCCAGTCGAGCAGCAGCAGATCGGGGACGCTCTCGCGCAGGCGCACCTCGGCGTCGTCGCCGCGCTCGACCGTGTCGACGGCGTAGCCTTCCGCCTCGAGGTTGTAACGCAGCATCAGCGACAGCGGCTTCTCGTCCTCGACGATCATAACTTTCGGCGTCATGGCGGCGCGTCCGTCACTCGTCGGTCTCGGTGAACTCCACCGGCGTCAGGCTGGAAGTGTCCTTCTTCGGGCGCTCGTCGGTCAACGGTTTGCCGGTGATCAGATAACAGACCGTTTCGGCGATGTTGGTGGCGTGATCGCCGATGCGCTCGATGTTCTTGGCGCAGAACAGAAGATGCGTGCAGAAGGTGATGTTGCGCGGGTCTTCCATCATGTAGGTCAGCAGCTCGCGGAACAGCGAGGTGTACATGGCGTCGATCTCGTCGTCGCGCTCCCACACGGCGAGCGCGGTGGCGAGGTCGCGGCTGGCGAAGGCGTCGAGGACGTGCTTGAGCTGGGTGAGGCTCAATTCGGCGATGTGCTCGACGCCGGCGACCAGACGTTGGGCGCCGAAGTTGCCCTCGATGGCGATCACCCGCTTGGCGGTGTTCTTGGCGAGGTCGCCGACCCGCTCGAGATCGTTGGCAATGTGGATCGCTGCCATGATCTCGCGCAGGTCCTGGGCCATCGGCTGACGGCGGGCGATCATCTGAATGGCGTTCTCCTCGACCTGCTGCTGCAGCTGGTCGATGCGCGCGTCGGAGGCGATGATGCGGTGCGCGCTGTCGGTGTCGCGGCCGACGAGGGCGCCGACGGAGTCGGCGACGTTCTGCTCGGCGAGACCGCCCATCTCGGCGATCTTCTGGGATAGATCGTTCAGCTCGTCGTCGTAGGAGCGGACGGTGTGTTCCAGTGTCGGGCTCATGGCGGTCACTCGTTCGGCGCGGGCGCCGGGCTCAGCCGAAGCGGCCGGTGATGTAATCCTGGGTGCGGCGATCGTCGGGCGCGGTGAAGATCTTGTTGGTTTCACCATACTCGATCAACTCGCCGAGATACATGAAGGCGGTGTAGTCGGAGACCCGGGCTGCCTGTTGCATGTTATGGGTGACGATGGCGATGGTGTATTCGTTCTTCAACTCGTCGATCAGTTCCTCGATCTTGGAGGTCGAGATTGGGTCCAGCGCCGAGGCCGGCTCGTCGAGCAGAACCACCTCGGGCTCGACGGCGACGGTACGGGCGATGCACAGGCGCTGCTGCTGGCCGCCGGACAGGCTGAGGCCGCTCGCTTTGAGCTTGTCCTTGACCTCTTCCCATAGCGCCGCCTTGGTCAGCGCCGCCTCGACCCGGTCGGCGAGCTCGCCGCGCGCGGGCCGCTCGTAGAGCTGGATGCCGAAGGCGATGTTGTCGAAGATGGTCATCGGAAACGGCGTCGGCTTCTGGAACACCATGCCGACCTTGGAGCGCAGGAGGTTCACGTCCTGGTGCGGCGACAGGATGTTCTCGCCGTCGAGCAGGACCTCGCCCTCGGCGCGCTGGTTGGGATAGAGGTCGTACATGCGGTTGAGCACGCGCAGCAACGTCGACTTGCCACAGCCGGAAGGACCGATGAAGGCGGTCACCCGGTTCTGCAACAGCGGCACGGTGATCGATTTGAGGGCGAGGGAAGCGCCGTAATAGAAGTCCAGATTGCGGATCGCGACCTTCTGCGCCGACGACTTGCCGTCGCGGCCCGCCGCCACCGTCGGCACGGGTGGTGCGGTCTTTGGCGGTGTCTTGCCGGTGTCATTCATGGGATTGCCCCAGACTGGAGAGGTAGCGCGCGACGATGTTCAGCACCAGCACCGCGAAGGTCACGATCAACGCACCCGTCCAGGCGAGCTGCTGCCAGTCGTCGTAGGGCGACAGGGCAAACTGGAAGATCGTCACCGGCAAACTCGCCATCGGCGCGTTGAGATTGAGGCTCCAGAACTGGTTGTTGAGGGCGGTAAACAGCAGCGGCGCGGTTTCGCCGGTGATGCGGGCGATCGCCAGCAGGACGCCGGTCATGATCCCGGCGCGGGCGGCGCGATAGGACACCTTGGCGATGATCTTCCAGCGCGGCGAGCCGAGGCCGGCGGCGGCTTCGCGCAAGGGATCGGGAACGAGCAGCAGCATGTCCTCGGTCGCGCGAATGACCACGGGGATCACCAGAATGGCAAGAGCGATCCCGCCGGCCCACGCCGAGAAATGGCCGACGCGCGCCACCGTGATCTCGTAGACGAACAGGCCGACGACGATCGAGGGCGCCGACAGCAGGATATCATTGACGAAGCGCACCACGCTGGTGAGGTGTGAATAACGACCGTATTCGGCCATGTAGGTGCCGGCGAGGATGCCGATCGGCGTGCCGATGACGACGCCGAAGACGGTGAGGATGAGGCTGCCGACGATGGCGTTGGCGAGACCGCCGGCGCTGCCCGGGGGCGGCGTCATCGTCGTGAATACCGAGAGGGACAATCCGGCGACGCCGTTCCACAACAGCGTGAAGAGAATCGCCACCAGCCAAGCGGCACCGAACGCGGTGGCCGCGACAGAGAGCGCCATGGTGATGACGTTGCGCCGCCGCCGGCGACCGTAGCGCGCCATCGATTTCATGCGCCGAGGCTCCTCTCGATGCGCATCAGCATCAGGCGGGCGGCGGCGAGCACGATGAAGGTGATGACGAACAGGATGAGGCCGATCGCGATCAGGGACGAGGTGTAAAGGTCGCCGACCGCCTCGGTGAACTCGTTGGCGATGGCCGCCGAAATGGTGGTGCCGGGCGCCAGCAGCGAACCTGACACGCGGTGGGCGTTGCCGATGACAAAGGTCACCGCCATGGTCTCGCCGAGAGCACGGCCGAGGCCGAGCATGATGCCGCCGATGACGCCGACCCGCGTGTAGGGCAGAACGACCTTGCGGACGACCTCCCACGTGGTGCAGCCGATGCCGTAGGCTGCCTCCTTGAGCACCGGTGGAACGGTGAGGAACACGTCGCGGGTGATGGCGGTGATGAAGGGGAGCACCATGATCGCCAGGATGAGCCCCGCGGTGAACACGCCGATGCCGTAGGGTGGACCGGCGAACAGCGAATTGAGAACGGGAATGCCGGCGAAGGTGTTGATCAGAAACGGCTGCAAGGTCACTTGCAGGAACGGGGCGAAAACAAACAGGCCCCAGATGCCGTA
>CAZSWL010000273.1:0-5285 GCA_964610725.1 uncultured Bauldia sp. | reverse complement strand
CGTCGAGCGGGGCCACCGTGCGGCCGGTGGTCATGATGAAGGTGGCGCCGCGCCAGATCAGCAGACCACCGAGGGTGACGATGAAGGAGGGAACCTGAAAAAACGCGACGATGACGCCCTGCAGCGCTCCGATCACCGCTCCGGCCACCAATCCCACCACGATGGCGATGAGCCAAACCAGCGGCACGTGACCGCCTACCAGCCACGGCAAGAACTCCGCCTGGACCACGGCCACCACCATGCCGATGAACCCGAGCAGCGAACCGACCGAAAGGTCGATGTTGCGCGAAACGATGATCAGCACCATGCCGTTGGCCAGAACGGCGATCGTTGCCGTCTGCACCGACAGGTTCCACAGATTGCGCGGCGACAGAAACAGGCCGTTGGAGGCGATGTGAAAGCCGATCCAGATGACCGCGAGGGCGACTAACATTCCGATCAGGCGTACGTCGACTTCGGTCGCCTGCAGGAGGCCACGAATGATGCCCGCCTGTCGCCCTTGCGCCGGGGCCGGAGCCGTACCAGCAGCCTCAACCATGAATATCGTTGCCTTCGGTCAATCGTCAGTCACGCTGTTGCCAGGCGTGTGAACATACCCCGCTACGTGGGAACCTCCACGCCGCCGGCGAACCGGCGGCGTGGGCCTAGGCCTAGATCAATGCAGACGCTAGCCGCAGGCCGGAACGCTGCCCGCGGGCACGCCCTTGCAGGCCGCGGCCTTCGTGATCCAACCGGCGTCGATCACCAGATTGAGATTGTCCTTGGTGATGGCGGTCGGAGTCAGGAGAACGGCATGCATGTTGACGCCTTTGGGGCCGCCATTGAACATGATCGACCCTTCGATCTTGCTCGGATCGGTGCCCTTGGCGAGAGCCAGTGCAACCTCGGCAGCCGTCTTGCCGAGCTGGCGAGCGTCCTTCCACACCGAAATGGTCTGAGTGCCGAGCGCAACGCGGTTGAGCGCCGCCTGGTCGCCGTCCTGGCCGCTTAGCGCGACGTGACCCGACAGGCCCTGCGCGGCCAGCGCGGCCGACACGCCGGTTGCCATACCGTCGTTCTCGGAGAGGACGGCGTCGACGTTGTTGTCGTTCTGGGTCAGGAATTGTTCCATCTCCCGTTGGGCGTTATCCGGCGCCCAGTTGTCGGTGTAGGTTTCGCCGACGATCTTGATGTCGCCGCTCTTTACCGCCGGGCCGATGACTTCTTCCATGCCTGCGCGCAGGAAGTCGGCGTTCGGGTCGGCCGAGTTGCCCTTGATGATGACGTAGTTGCCCTTCGGCACAATGGCGTAAACGGCCTTGGCCATCAGGGTGCCTACGCCCTTGTTGTCGAACGTGATGTAGAAGGCGTCGGGGTTCTCGAACAGGCGGTCGTAGGCAATGACCGGGATGCCCTCATTGACGGCTTTGGTCACCGCAGGCTGAATGGCGTCCTGATCCTGCGCCAGAATAATGATGGCGTTGGCGCCCTGGGAAATCAGGTTTTCGACGTCGGTCAGCTGCTTCTCGGCCGACGAAGCGGCGTCGGTGGAGATGTATTTGGCGCCAGCGGCGTCGAGCACGGCCTTCATCGCCGGCTCGTCCCACTTGCCCCAACGCTCCTCGTTGTGGTTGTTCCAGGAAACGCCGACGGTCATTTGGGCATTGGCGACGCCTGCCGTAACAGCCAGGCCAAATACAGCCAGCGCCATCGCCAGTGTCTTCTTCATGAGGATTTCCCTCCCTCTCCCTCGGGTCTACACGTCCGTTTTCGTGGCGGACGGCGCAAATCATATATGAGAGCGCCGCGCAAGGCGAGACGGTTTTGCGGTCCGCCAGCGCGGCAAATCAAGGATATCGGAACGTTCCGATGGGGCCTGTTCGCCTGGTTGAGACCCCGCTGCCCGCATTCGCGGCACCCGACACCCGCCCGGTGCTGGGCCACAACCTCTACGACCGGCGCCTAGGCGATCTCGCGCGCTCCGCGCCCCTCACAGGTAGCGGTTGATCAGCCCCTCCAGGTACTCCTGTTTGCCGCTCTGCGGCTGCGGTTCGAGGTCGCGCTTGAGGACGTAGTCGGACAGGTCGGCGAGCGAGCGCTTGCCGGCGAGGATCGCCCTGCCCTCCCTGCCCTTCCAGCCGGCGTAGCGGTCCTCGACGAATTGGTCGAACTTGCCGTCCTTGATGATCGCCTCGGCGATCAGCAGCCCGCGGGCGCAGGCGTCCATTGAGGCAACGTGGGCGATCAGGAGGTCGTCGGGATCGATCGACTGGCGGCGGATCTTGGCGTCGAAGTTGAAGCCGCCAGTCTTGAAGCCGCCGGCCTTCAATATGTAGTAGCAGGCGAGCGCCAGCTCCGGCACGTTCATGGCGAACTGGTCGGTGTCCCAGCCCGACTGGTAGTCGCCGCGGTTGATGTCGACCGAGCCGAGGATGCCGAGCGCGGCGGCAAGCGCCAGCTCGTGCTCGTAAGAGTGGCCGGCAAGGATGGCGTGGTTCTGCTCGATGTTGATCTTGACCTGTTTCTCCAGGTCGTAGGCCTTGAGCATGCCGTAGATGGTGCCGACGTCGTAGTCGTACTGGTGCTTGGTCGGCTCGCGCGGCTTGGGCTCGATGAGAATGGTGCCCTTGAAACCGATCTTCTGCTTGTGCTCGACCACCATGGCGAGGAAGCGGCCGAGCTGGGCGAGCTCGTGCTTGATGTCAGTGTTGAGCAGCGTTTCGTAGCCCTCGCGCCCGCCCCACAGCACGTAGTTGGCGCCGCCGAGCTCGTGGGTGAGCTCGAGCGCGTTCTTCACCTGGGCGGCGGCGTAGGCGAACACGTCCGGGTCGGGGTTGGTGGCGGCACCCGCCATGTAGCGGCGATTGGAGAACAGGTTCGCCGTCCCCCACAGGACGCGCACCTTGGCCTTCTCCATCTTCCTGGCGAACACCTCGCCGATGGCGCGCACGTTGCGGTTCGATTCGGCGAGTGTCGCTCCTTCCGGCGCGATGTCGCGGTCGTGGAAGGTGAAGAACGGCACGCCCAAGAGGCGGAACATCTCGAAGGCGACGTCGGCCTTCTGCCGCGCGCCCGCCATCGGGTCGGCGGCGTGCATCCACGGCCGCATGAAGGTCTCGCCGCCGAAGGGATCGAGGCCCGGCCAGGTGAAGGAGTGCCAATAGCAGACGGCAAAACGCAGGTGATCCTCCATGCGCTTGCCGAGGACCTTCTTGTTGGGGTCGTACCAGCGGAAGGCCAGCTCGTCGCCGGCCTTGGCGCCGGCGAACTTCACCGGCCTCTGCTGGGCGAAGAAACGCGGGCTCATGACGGCAGTGCCTCCTTGATGGCCGGGTAGAGGTCGCGATAGGCGGCGTGGGCGTCGGCGTAGGCCTCGCGCAGCGCGGCGATCGGTGCGATGGTCTGGTGGATGTCCGGCGGGGTGCAGACCGCGAACGGGTCGGCGTCGGTGGCGGCGGCGAGGGCGAGGCGCGCGGCGCCGAAGGCGGCACCGAAGTCGCCGCCCACCGGAACCGCGATCGGCAGGTCGAGGACGGTGGCGATCACCTCCAGCCAGTAGCGGGAGCGCGAACCGCCGCCGACGGCGATCAGGCGCTTCGGTTCGGCGAGCGGCACTGTCAACACGTCGAAGCAGTCCTTGAAGGAGAACGCGACCCCCTCGACCACCGCCTGGACGAGGTCTCGGCGGGTGTGGCCCTGATCGAGACCGACGAAGGCGCCGCGCACGGCCACGTCGTTGTAGGGCGTGCGCTCGCCGGAGAGATAGGGCAGGAAGCGCAGCGACGATGGTCCGGCCGGCGCCTGGCCGAGTTCATCGACGAGAGCGTCGGCGGGCTCGTCCAGCACCCGCGCCAGCCAGTCGAGCGAGCCCGCCGCCGACAGCGACACGCCCATCTGGTGCCAGGTGGCGGGGACGGCGTGGCAGAAGGTGTGGACGGCTCCGGCCGGGTTGGCGCGGTAGCTGTCGGCGGTGACGAAAATGACCCCGGAAGTGCCGATCGAGATGAAGCCCGTGCCCGGCGCTACCGCGCCGACGCCGCAACCGGAGGCGGCGTTATCGCCGCCGCCGGCAGCGACCACCACGTCGGCGCGCATGCCCCAGCGGGCGGCGAGGCGCTGGCGAAGTACGCCGGTGGCGGCGCTGCCCTCATACAGGCGCGGCATGGCGGACCGGTCGAGGTCGGTCAGCGCCAGCATCTCGTCCGACCACGTCCGCCGGCCGGTCTCCAGCCACAGCGTGCCGGCCGAATCCGACATGTCGGAAGCCTTGTCGCCGCTGAGATGCAGGCGGACGTAGTCCTTGGGCAACAGCACCGTTTTGACCTTGGCGAAGATCTCCGGCTCGTTGCGCTTGACCCAGAGCAGCTTGGGGGCGGTGAAGCCAGGCATGGCGATGTTGCCGGTAATGCGCTGGCTCGCCTCGCTCAGTTCGTCGGCCTCCTTGTCGGAGCGTCCGTCATTCCACAGGATCGCGGGCCTGAGCGCCCGGTCGCTGTCGTCGAGCAACGTGGCGCCGTGCATCTGGCCGGAGAGGCCGATACCGCGCACCGCGCCCATCAGCCCCGGCTGATTGGCGGCGAGCTTGTTGAGCACCGCCTCGCTGCCCTGCCACCACAGCGAGGGGTGCTGCTCCGACCAGCCCGGATGGGGACGGGAAACCTCGAGCGGCGTCGTCTCGGTGGCGAAGATGCCCTGCGAGTCGTCGATGAGGACGGCCTTGACCGACGAGGTGCCGACATCGATGCCGAGATACATGAGCGCCCCCTGACCGCCGCGCGGCGCCTCACCCGTTCAGCGCCGGCGACCGCATTGTCGCGAGCGCGCCCGGAAATGCAATTCGACTCCGCTCACCTCACGGCGTCTCCCAGCGGCCGGAGCGCTCCGAACGGAACAGCGCATCGAGCACGCGCGCCTGCAGGACGGCGTCGTCGACGCCGAACTCGAGCGTCGTCTCGCCGCGCACCGCCCGCGAAAAGGCCTCGGCCTGGAGCTGGTACTGATCGGCTTTGGCGAGCTTGATCGCCTTGGCCGAGGCGTCGCCGAGCTTCTTGCCGTTGTCGAGATAGATGGTCATGGCGTCGCCCTGGGGCGGGTTGAACGGAATCACGACTTCCAGCCGCCCCTTGGTGCCGAGAATATTGACCCGCTGATGGGCGACGAGCTGGGTCGAGACGGTGAAGGTCAGATGGCGGCCTTCGCCGAAGTCGATCACGGCGCTCGTCAGCCGGTCAGTGGCGAACGTCGGATCGCGGTCGATGAGCGCCATCACCCCCCTCGGCTCGGCGGCGAAGATGTAGCGGGCCACC
>CAZSWL010000272.1:0-15905 GCA_964610725.1 uncultured Bauldia sp. | reverse complement strand
CACATCACGGCCGGTGCGACCTACAAGATGTCCCCGAAGGATTCGGTGGACTTCGCCTTCGTCTACGCACCCGAGAGCACGGTGACGGGCGCGCTCGCGCCTGGCGTCCCGGCCAAGGGCGGCCAGGGCGGTGGCACGGTCCAGCTCAACATGCACCAGTTCCTGGCGCAGGTCGGCTGGAACTGCAACTACTAGGCGCGCCTTTCCTGCCAAGGCTGCGTGCGGGCACGCTCTTCGCAGAGCGCTGGCTTGTCGTGACGGCGCGGGCGCGCGTCAGCTCGTCGCGATCATGTTGAAAATGGCGGTGAAGTGGGCGGCCGCGGCAAGCAGCACGATGCCGTGCCAGATGGCGCGCTGGTAGCGCACCCGTTGCAGGACGAAGAACAGCGTGCCCACCGTGTAGAGAACCCCGCCGATGACCAACGGGGTCAGCGTGTCGGCCGGCAGCGTCACCAGGAACGGCGCCGCCGCCACGACGCCGCTCCAGCCGAAGGCGAGGTAGAAGCACGTCCAGCGGCCGAACGAGCCGCCGCCGAGGCCCGACAGCTTGAGGCCGATGCCGATGGCGGCGATGGACCACACCGCGGCGGTCAGTACCACCGCCCAGGCACCGTCGAGGGCCAGCATCGTGAACGGCGTGTAGGTGCCGGCGATCATGGCGCAAATGGCGGCCTGGTCGAGGCGGCGCAGGATCTCGTGGCAGCGCAGCCGTCGCCCCATGTTGTAGGCGGCCGAGCAGCCCAGCATCGCGACGAGGCCGAAGCCATAGACCGTCGCCGTGACCAGCGTGCTCGGCCGATGCTGCGCCGCCACCAGGGTGATCAATGAAGCGGCGCCGATGATCCCGGCGCTGAGGCCGACGGCATGAACCACCCCGTCGGCGGCGACCTCGCGGTGGCTCGGCGCTCGCGCACTCGTTACGACAGCGGCAACGGTCGCCATTACTCGCACTCGGCTTCCTCACGCGCTGGTCGCCACGATACCACCAGCCCCGCCAGGGGTGCCAACACGTTTGCGATTTGGCGTTAACCGCTGGTGCCCGGCAACCGCCGGTTATGCTTGAAATGGCCCCGTATCGTCGTGATATGAATGTGCCTCGCCGCGTACGGTGGCGAGGCAGGCCAAGCGCGCCAGGATTCCCGCCCACCCGGTCACCATCGGCTGCTCGCCTCGCGCCCGAGCCGCAGCAGAAGAGCCCCGAGCGAATGCCAGAAGTCATCTTTACCGGTCCCGCCGGCCGGCTCGAGGGCCGGTTCCAGCCCGCCAAGCGCAAGAACGGTCCGATCGCAATCATCCTGCACCCCCATCCCCAGTTCGGGGGCACGATGAACAACCAGGTGGTCTACCAGCTGTTCTACATGTTCGCGAAACGCGGCTTCGCCGTGCTGCGCTTCAACTTTCGCGGCGTCGGGCGCAGCCAGGGCGAGTTCGACCACGGCGCCGGCGAACTGTCGGACGCCGCCGCCGCGCTCGACTGGGTGCAATCGGCCCATTCGGAGGCGCGCAGCTGCTGGGTGGCCGGCTTCTCCTTCGGCGCCTGGATCGGCATGCAGCTGCTCATGCGGCGGCCGGAGATCGAGGGCTTCATCTCGATCGCGCCGCCGGCCAACCTGCACGACTTCACCTTCCTCGCCCCCTGCCCGTCGTCCGGGCTGATCGTTCACGGCGATCAGGACAAGGTGGTGCCGCAGAAGGACGTGCAGGCGCTGGTCGACAAGCTCAAGACCCAGAAGGGCATCGCCATCCAGCACCAGATCGTCAAGGGCGCCAACCACTTCTTCGAGGAACACGTCGACGAGCTGATCGACATCTGCACCGACTACGTCGACGGCCGCCTGGCGAAGATCGCGGCGGCCTGACACCGCCCCCGGCGCCGGCAGATCAGATCCGCTTGGCCGCCAGCACCGCGTTGAGACCGCCGAAGGCGAAGGAGTTGGACACGGCGACGTCGATTTGCGCTTGGCGCGCCGTGTTGGGCACGTAGTCGAGATCGCATTCGGGATCGGGGCCGAGGTAGTTGGCGGTCGGCGGCACGACGCCGTCCCTGATCGCCAGCAGCGTGGCGATCAGCTCAAGGCCGCCGGCTGCGCCGAGGGCGTGACCGACCATCGACTTGGTCGACGACACCGCCATGGCGGCGGCGTGGGCCGCGAACGCCGCCTTCAGCGCCCGGGTCTCGGCGATGTCGTTGGCGAGCGTGCCGGTGCCATGGGCATTGACGTAGGCGACCGCGTCGGCGGCAAGGCCGGCGTCGGCCAGGCAGGCGGCGATGGCGCGGGTCATGCCGCCGACGTCCGGATTGGTCAGGTCGGCGGCGTCGGCGCTCATGCCGAAGCCGACGATCTCGCCAAGGACGTCGGCGCCGCGCGCGCCGGCGCCGGCCAACGTCTCCAGTACCACCACCCCCGCCCCTTCGCCGATCACCATGCCGCGGCGGTCGCGTGAGAAGGGCCGGCAGGTGTCGTCGGCCATCACCCGCAGCGCTTCCCAGCCCTTGAGCGTGCCGTAGTTGATGCAGCTTTCGGTGCCGCCGGCGACGGCAACCTCGGCGAGGCCGGCCCTGATCATCTGAAAAGCGGTGCCGATCGCGTGGTTGGCCGAGGAGCAGGCGCTGACGACGCCGAACGCCGGTCCGCGCAACCCGCAGTGCATGGTGACCTGGCTCGCCGGCGCACTCGGCATCAGCTTGGGAACGGTGAGCGGTGCCGGCCGGATGTTTTGCCCGTACAGGCGCAGATACGACTCGTCGAAGGTGTTGGCGCCGCCGACGCCGGTGCCGATGATCGTGGCGGTGCGCTCGGACAGGCCGCCATCGAAGGCGAGGCCCGAGGCGGCGATCGCCTGCCGGGCGGCAACGACGGCGAATTGGGAGACCCGATCGAGCGAGGCGAGGTCGCGCTCGGTGAAGTGGGCGGCCGGATCGAAGCCGCTGACCTCGGCCACCACCTCGCCGCGCAAGCGCTCCGGCGCCACCGCCGTCGGCGGGGCGATGGCGCTGCGGCCGGCGATCAGGCTCGCCCAGTAGCCGGTCACGTCGAGCCCGACGGGCGAGACCACGCCGCAGCCGGTGACGACGACGCGGTGCGGCCAGTTCACGATTTCTGCCCGACCAGCCCCTCGATCGCCTTGACCACGTCGCCGACGGTGGCAAACTCCTGGCCGGTGCTGTTGGCGTTGTAGGGAATCTGGATACCGAACTTCTCCTCGAGGTCGAAGACCATTTCGAGGGCGTCGATCGATTCGATGCCGATGTCCTCGAGGCTGTCGGTCAACGCGATCGGCTCGTGCGGCTCGGGCGCCTTCTTGGCGATGATCGCAATGACGTCGCTGGCCACATCAGCCATGGTCGCCGCTCCTGGGTCTTGTCCGCGCGGGGATGCTAGTCACCCTCATCGTCCTTTTCCAGCGCCGCCACGCGCTCGGCGAGCTCCGCCACGGTGTCGTAGAGCTGCTTGAGCCGCGCGGTATTGGCGTAGCGTTCCTTCCAGATCGCGCGCGGCATCGCCGGAATGCCGAACACCACCTCACCCGGTTTCAGGTCGTGCGTGGCCGCGGACATGCCGCCGACCACGGCGTCGGACGCGATGGTGATGCCGTCGCTGACGCCGGCGCCGCCAGCCAGCACCACCCGGTCGCCGATGGTGGCGCTGCCGGCGATGCCGACCACGCCGCAAATCAGGCAGGATTCGCCGACCACGACGTTGTGGCCGATCTGCACCTGGTTGTCGATCTTGGTGCCGTTGCCGATGCGGGTCTGGCGCAGCGTTGCCCGGTCGATGGTGGTGCCGGCGCCGATCTCGACGTCGTCGCCGATGACCACGCCGCCGAGCGCATGGATTCGCATCGGCATGCCTTCGGCGCCGGGCGAGCCGTCCGGCTTGCGCACCGGGATGAAGCCGAAGCCGTCGGCGCCGATGACGGCGTTGCCGAAAATGGTGACCCGGTCGCCGATCACCACGCCGTCGCCGATGACCACGCCGGGATGGATGGTGCAATCCTCGCCGATGGCGACGTCGGCGCCGATGCTGACGTTGGCGAGCACCGCCGTTCGTTTGCCGAGCGCGCTGCGCGCGCCGATGGCGGCATGCGGACCGACGCTGACGTCGGCGCCGATGGCGGCATCGGCGGCAATCGCCGCGCTTGGGTGGATCCCCTCCTCGCGCGCCGGACCACGGTGGAACAGGGCCGTGACGATCGCCATCGCGAGGCGCGCGTCGCCGCCGTAGAAAAGCACGGTCCCCGCCTGCGGCGGCGCAGCAGTGCCGGTCGGCAGCAGCAGCACGCCGGGGGTCGCCGCGCTGACCGCGGCGAACGCTTCCTTGGTGAGAGCAACGGCAAGGTCGGCCGGGCCCTCGGCGTCGGCCGGGTGGACGACACGCTCGATGTCGCGGCCGGCGTCGCCAACCACCTCGGCGGACAGGGCTGCGGCAATCTCGCTGAGCTTCATCGGCGTCCCGATTGATCGAGGTTGGGCGACGGGCGCTGGCTCATACCCCACAATCCGGTCCGCTTCCAGTTGGCCTCACGGGGTAGCCAGCCTGCCGCCGGACATCGGCCGGGGGACCCCGGTGGTTGCGGGGAAGGTGATCGGCAGGCCGCGCCGGCTGCGCTCGGCGAGATAGGCGAAGGCTTCCGCCTCGAGGAAGTCGGCCGACCAGCCGAGGTCGGCGGCCGCGACCACCGGCAGAACGGCGGCGATCGCCTCACCCATGACCGGATTGCTGGCGCCGCCACCGACCAGCACGACGCGGTCGGCGCCGCCGGCGGACGCGATGCCGGCAAGGACGGCGCGACAGGTAAAGGCGGCGAGCGTCGCGGCACCGTCCTCGACCGACAGGCCGGCGACGGCGGCGGCGGAAAACGCGGCGCGGTCGAGCGACTTCGGCAGCGGGCGGCGAAACCAGGGATCGGCGAGAAGACGGTCAAGCGCGGCCTCATCCACCCGGCCGCGGCGGGCGAGCGCGCCGTCGCGGTCCATGGCGGCGCCGGTGCGCCCGCGCACGAAATCGTCGAGCAGCGCGTTGCCCGGTCCGGTGTCGCCGGCAAGGAGCGAGCCGTCGGCGCCGATGCGGGTGAGGTTGGCGACGCCGCCGATGTTGACCACCGCCACGTTGCCGGCGAGCCGCGAGCGCGCCACCAGCGCGCGATGATAGACCGGCACGAGCGGGGCGCCCTCGCCGCCGGCGGCGACGTCGGCGGCACGCAGGTCGAACACCACCGGCACACCGACGCGCCTGGCGAGCCCGGCGCCGTCGCCGATCTGCACGGTCAGCCGCCGGGCGGGGGCGTGCAAGACGGTCTGGCCGTGGAAGCCGATCAGGTCGAGGCGGACGCCGGGGTTCTCCGCCAGCAGCCCTGCCACCGCCTCGCCGTGCGCCACGGTGACCATGCGCTCGGCCTCGGCAAGCGCGCCCGGCCGCTCGCCGCGCTCGCCGAGCCCGGCGGCATCGGCCAGCGCAGCCCGCAGCAGCGAACGCTCGCCCTCGCCGTAGGGGCGGAAGCGGCGCGGTCCGAATGCGGCGATCTCCTCGCCATCGGTCACCAGCACCGCGGCGTCGACGCCGTCCATCGAGGTGCCGCTCATCAGGCCGAGCACGGTCGCCATGGTCATCGCCGGAGCGGGTTCCCCCCGTGAAATCGCCGCGGCATCCTGCTAGACAGCGGCGGCGCCGCGACGGCACGCGGCCCGGGCAAGGAATAACGGTGCCATGTCAGTGTTCAAGTCCGATCTGATGCAGGTGCTTGGCGAGCGCGGCTTCATGCAGCAGTGCTCCGACGCCGACGGCCTCGACCGGCTGGCCGCGGCGGAGCCGGTCACCGGCTACATCGGCTTCGACTGCACCGCCCCCAGTCTCCACGTCGGCAGTCTGGTGCAGATCATGGCGCTCTACTGGCTGCAGCGGACCGGCCACCGGCCGATCGTGCTGATGGGCGGCGGCACCACCCGCGTCGGCGACCCGTCCGGCAAGGACGAGATGCGTCAGCTGCTTCCGCCGGAGACCATTGAGGCCAACAAGGCCGGCATCCGCAAGGTGTTCGATCGCTTCGTCCGCTTCGGCGAGGGTGCCGGCGACGCGCTGATGCTCGACAACGCCGACTGGCTGCTCACCCTCAACTACGTCGACTTCCTGCGCGAGGTCGGCCGCCACGTGTCGGTCAACCAGATGGTGCAGCGCGAGGCGATCAAGCTGCGGCTCGAACGCGAGCACCACCTGTCGTTCCTCGAATTCAACTACATGGTGCTGCAGGCCTACGATTTCCTGGAGCTGTTCCGCCGCCACGGCTGCCGCCTGCAATGCGGCGGGTCCGACCAATGGGGCAACATCGTCAATGGCATCGACCTCGGACGGCGCGTGGCGGAGGCAGACCTGTTCGGGCTGACCTCGCCGCTGATCACCACGTCGTCGGGCGCGAAGATGGGCAAGACCGCCGCCGGGGCGGTGTGGCTCGATCCTGACCTTGTCAGTCCGTACGAGTACTGGCAGTTCTGGCGCAACAGCGACGACGCCGACGTCGGCCGCTTCCTCAGGCTGTTCACCGACATGCCGCTCGACGAGATCGCCCGGCTGGAGCAGCTGCGCGACGCCGAGATCAACGAGGCGAAGAAGACACTGGCCAGCCGCGCCACCGCGCTACTGCACGGCGAGGCGGCGGCGAGGCAGGCGGCGGAGGCGGCTCGGCGCACGTTCGAGGAGGGCGCGATCGCCGAGGCGCTGCCGACGATCGCGGTCCCGGCCCGCGAGCTCGCCGACGGCATCGGCGTGCTCGCCCTGTTCGTGCGTGCCGGTCTGGTGACGTCGAACGGCGAGGCGCGCCGCCAGATTCGCGGCGGCGGCCTCAGGCTTAACGACGCACCGGTCGCCGACGAGCGGGCGATGGTCACCACCGCGGACGTGGCGCAGGGCGTCGTCAAGCTTTCGCTCGGTCGCAAGCGCCACGTCCTGGTCAGGCCGGTGTGAGCCGCGCCTACTGGAACTCGAATATCTTGCGGAAGATGCCCGGCGCCACCGCCGACAGCGGATTGATGAACACATGCGGTTCGTCGATCGGGCCGTCGATCTTGAAGGTGACGCCGATCAGTCCGCCGCGACTGCCGCCGCCG
Organism: uncultured Bauldia sp.; assembly: GCA_964610725.1. Taxonomy (GTDB): domain Bacteria; phylum Pseudomonadota; class Alphaproteobacteria; order Rhizobiales; family Kaistiaceae; genus JBBDMC01. The sequence continues at coordinate 8,803 of CAZSWL010000272.1, read as the reverse complement.
AGCGCCAGCCCGATCACCGGAATGCGGCCGAACAGATTGTTGAGGGCGTAGGCGGGCAGGTACGTGCCGGTCAGCGATATGTGGGTGGTCGGCAGATCGTAGCGGCCGGCAAACGTCGCCCCCACCGAGGCGCTGCGCAGCAGGGCGTCCTCGATGGCGATCGAGCCTTGGTTCTTCTGGAAGCGGGCGACCATCCGCTCGAAATGGACGCGGTTGGGATTGAACCCGGCGCGGGTGTTCTCGGGACTGGTGCCGTTGGGGGCGAGCTGCCGCATTGCCGGTTCGTTGACCACGTCGAAGTTGGACAGCTCCATCGAGCCGATCATCGGGCCGTTGGGAGCGCCCTGGCCGTTGATGGTGGCGTAGCCGCCCGACACGCGCGTGTAGAGGTCGGTGAAGCTGAGCAGCGCACCGGCGTCGGTGGCCGAGGCATTGAGGGTGGTGCCGCCGGCGGGGCTGACGGCGTAGTTGAGCGACAGCTGGGAACCGCCGAGCTGCCCGGAAAAGACCAGCTTCTGGGTCTCGCCGCCGACGGAGACCAGATCGAGCTTGGCGTTGTCGATGACCTGCTGGTTGAAGCCGATGACGTGAGTGATGTTGGCGTTGAGCGCCAGGTCGGGGAACCCGCCGGCCTGATCGGCGTGGTCGCGCACGTGCGTCATCAGCCCGCGCAGGTCGAACGATGCGCCGGTGGCGTTGATGCCGAAGCCGGAGGTGCCGCGGGTGAGCCGGATGGCGATCGAGTCGCCCTTGTGCAGCGACAGCTGAGCGATGTCGGCCGACAGGAGATTGTACGACTTGTCGATCTTGGCCGACCCGGAAAAGCCAAAACCGTCGCCGGCAAAGACGAGGTTGTCGACGTCGTAGCCGGCGTCGGTCGGCTTGAGGTCGAAGGAAAGCTTGGCCGGGACGCCGATCCCCTTCGACCAGCCGAGGCCGGGCAGCACCAGCCGCGCGCGGGCCATGTCGAGGTCGTAATGTTGGCCGCCGGCGACGTCGGTCACCAGCGCGGTCATGGTTCCCGACAGAACCTCGTCGAGGGCGACGCCGAGGCGCTTGCGCGCCTGATCGTCGAGCAGCACGCGAATCTGGCGGGCATCGCCCGCCGCCGTGGTGCCGGCACCGAGCGGGAAGGCCATGCTGACGTCGGCGTCGACGCCGTCGAGCTTGGCACGACCGTAGACGGTGACAGCCTCGGGGGTCGAGGTCACCGCGACGTCGGCGGCGCTGACGGTGTGGCCGTCGATCGGCGACTTGCTGGCCAGGTTTTTGGCGTTGACGGTCACCTTCCAGTCGATGTCGGATTCGGTGAGGTTGTCGCGCAGCGGCAGCCGCACCGACACCGACGCGGTGCCGTCACCGCTGAGACCGGCGGCCGAGATGTTCTTGCTGGTCAGCGCGAACAGCGGATCGGAATCGGCGATCTCGCCGAGGGCGGCCGCGCTGCCCGACAATTCCATCTCGATGATGCCGTTCGCCGGCCGCCGGGCGAGGTTGTTGACGGCGAAGGCACCGGCATCGACCGTCACCGTCCCCGCCGGCACAGTGGCCTCACCCTTGTCGATGTCGACGCCGAGGGTCGAGCCGGCGAGGACGACGTTGACGGAGGCTTTGGTGATCGCCGGCAGCTTGCCGAAGGTCTTGAAAGAGAGATCGTCGAAGTGAAGATTGAGGTGCATGGCGTCGTCGGGCATACGCACCGGTTCGCGCGTCCACATCATGCCGGCGGGAACCGCCGCGTCGAAGCGGCCGCTGATAAGGCGCCCGCCGGTGACGTGCTCCATCACCCAACGGCGCGCGTCGCCGGCGATGAACGGCGGCCAGATCTGCTTCAGGGCCGCGATCGTCATCGGTGAAAACGACGCCGCCATCGCCATCGACGGCGTCGTGCCCTCGAATCCGAAGCTGCCGGCGGCGGCCACGGAAGCGTTGGGCGTGGCGATGGTGAAATTGTCGATGGTGAGCAGTTGCTGGTTGAAGTCGGCGTTGCCGCTGACAGAGATGCGTTGGGCAACCATCGGCGGCTCGCCGGAGTCGCGCGGCGCCAGGATCGCCCCCGGCGACTCGAAGTCGAAGTGGTAGCGGCGGCTGGCCGGGTCACCGTCGGGTACGACGCGGCCGGTCACCACGCCACGGGTATCGCCGAAAAAGAAGGTCGACGGATCGATGATCAGCGCCCGGTTAGCGATATCCCAGCGCAGCTTGACGGTCGCTTCGTCGAGCAGCACGGAAGAGCGTTCCTTGACGAACTTGATGATGCCGGCGCCGAGGTCGAGACGGGCATCGGCGTCCTGGATGGCGCCGTCCTTGTCGAAGCTGACGTGGGCGCGGCCGTAGAGCGGAATGTCCGCGACGATCGGGCTGTTGGGATCGCCGAGCCCCGGCAACACGTCGGCGACGGTGAGCTGGGAAAACAGGACCGACAGAACGTGGCCGCCGGTCGAAGCGTCGAGTTCGCGATCGACCGTCGCCGTCCAGCGGCCGCCGTAGCCGGAAGTGGCAAAGTTGATGGACAGCGCCGATGTGGCGGGGTCGACGACGATGTTGAGGTCGGTGCTGGCAAATCGCCGCCGCACGTGGCTGGCCGCATCTGCCACCACAATGGTGCCGTCGACCAGGGCGAGGCGCTGGAAGCCGGCCTTGACGGCCGCGTCGATCGGCGGCTCGATGCCGCGATCGATGATATGGAGGGCGGCGAACAGGTCGGGAAAGCCGCCCGATGATCCGGCAGGCGGGGCGGCGCCCGGCGACGCCGTCGCCGATGGCGGCGCAGTGCCGGCAGCGCCGGTCGTCGGCGTGTTGGCAGTCGGCGCGACCGGCGCCGGCGGCGCAGATGGCTGCGGTTGAACGCTGTCGGCATTGCCGAGCCGGACGGCGCCGTCGGCGTCGCGCACGAACGACAGCTCGGCGCCGCTCAGCTCGACCTGCTTGATCTCGACGCGAAAGCGAAACAACGACAGCGGATCGATGGCGAGACGGGTCGAGGGAACGTGCGCGACGACCGCGTGGCGGCTGTCGTGCACGTCGATGTTGTCGACCCGGACGACCAGACCGAGCACCGGGTCGACGTCGATCACCGCCCGGCCGGCGGCGACCGAGTAACCAGCGCCGAGGTTGCGCTTGAGGGTGGCGGCGATGCGGTCGCGGATGAATCCGACCTGGGTCGGGCCGGACAGCACCACGGCGACGCCGGCGACGACGGCAATGACGAGAACCAGCAGGATAACCGCCGCCGCCTTGGCCGCTAGGCGCAGCCGGGCCGAGCGCGAACTGCGTTGACGCAGGGGCCGGCTGGCGATGGCGGAGGGTAAGTCTGTCAGACGCATGCTCGGTCGTCGGGCCCTCGCCAGCGGAACGGAGCGACTGGGCACACCGCCCGGCCGCGCGTCACCCTTCATAGCAAAATCGCCGGCCAAGGCGAGATATTGCGCGCGGCTCTGGCCGTCAGACGGCGAGCGGCGCTACCATCCCCGCGAGTCCCCTCCGGCGACCCCACAGCGCCGGAAATCCGGCCCTTGAAGCCAGCAAAGTGCGACGAAAGGAAGGCAGATATGGCAAAGACGATGGCCGGCCGCATGGCCCCGGACTTCGATTTGGCGGCCGGCGGAGGCGGCCGCGTGCGGCTCGCCGACTTCAAGGGCAAGAAGGTCGTCGTCTATTTCTACCCGGCCGACGACACCCAGGGCTGCACCATCGAAGCGATCGATTTCACCAAAGCGGCGACGGCGTTCAAGGCGGCCGGCACCGGGATCGTCGGCATTTCGCCGGACAGCGCGGACTCGCACGAGCGTTTCCGCACGAAGCACCGTCTCGCCATCACGCTCGCCGCCGACCCCGAGCGAACGGCGATCAAGGCCTACGGCGCCTGGGGCGAAAAGACGATGTTCGGCCGCAAATACATGGGCGTCGAACGCGCCACGTTTCTTGTCGATCGCGACGGCCGCATCGTCCAGGAATGGCGCAAAGTGAGGGTCGCCGGTCACGTCGACAAGGTGCTGGCGGCCGCCCGCGCGCTCTAGCCCGGAGCCGAGATTCTCGCCGCCGGCGGCCGCGGCCAAAGGTTTTGTTAACCTTAACGGTCTCTAATCACCCGATCACTTGCGCCCCGCCAACGCAACGATCGGTGAGTTGCCGCGTATGTCGATTGTCGATTCGCTTCAGGCCCATTCCTTCGCCCGACGCGCACCGCCCCACCGCATCATCATCGCCCGCGGTGACGACGTGCGCACCTTCACGGTGCGACCGTGGCTGGTCGCCACGCTCGCCCTGGTCGGCACGGTGTTCGCCTTGGTCTACCTCGCCGCGACCGGCTACCTGGTCTTCCGCGACGACCTGCTCGCCACCTCTTTCGCCCGCCGGTCGCACATCCAGAACGTTTACGAGGATCGCATCGCCGCCCTGCGTGCCGATGTCGACCGCCTGACCAGCCGCCAGCTGCTCAAGCAGGAGGACATCGAGGCGCAGGTGAAAAAGCTCGTCGGTCGCCAGTCGGCGCTTGACGCGCGCCAGGACATCCTCGCCGGCCTCAACCAGACGATGCGCCAGGCGGGTGTGACGCCGCCGACCGTGTCCGGCCGGTCGGCCGCGGTCCAGTCCGACGCCCGCGGCCAACCGCCGGCGAACGACGGCGTGCATACCAGCAGCCTCGAGCCTGCCGATGGCGCCGGCAGCGGTGGCGCGGCATCGCCGATGGCGAAGGTCAGGGCGGTGGCGAGCTCCCTCGATCAACTCGCCGAGAAGCAGGTAGACTACGTCGATGCGGTGGCCGAGAAGGTCACCAGGAACGCCAACACAGTCGCCAAGGTGCTCAAGAGCATCGGCCAGGACGTGCCCGCCGGCGACAACGCCGATTCCGACGCGGTCGGCGGGCCATATGTCAGCATCGACGATAACGCCGATCCGGCAACCTTCCGCGCCACTGTCGCGCTGGTCGCCGGCGAGATCGACCGCTACGCCGCCATGCGCCGGTTCGCCCGCCAGCTTCCCCTGTCGCGGCCGCTGCCCGACGCCGTGGTCACCAGCCGCTTCGGCACCCGCATCGATCCGTTCCTCGGCACACCGGCGATGCACACCGGGGTCGATTTCCGCGCCGTGGCCGGCACCCCGGTTCCGGCGACGGCGGCCGGGACGGTCACCAGCGCCGGACCCGCCGGAGGCTACGGCAACATGGTCGAGATCGACCATGGCAACGGCATCGCCACCCGCTATGCCCACCTCAGCGAGATCAGGGTCAGAGTCGGCCAGGTGGTCGGCAAGGGCACGATCGTCGGGCTGTCGGGAAGCACCGGCCGTTCGACCGGGCCGCACCTCCACTACGAAGTGCGCGTCGACGGCAGTGCCATCGATCCGATGACCTACATCGCCGCCGGAGACAAGATTCTGCCGCTGCTTTGAGGACGGGGCCGAACAGGCCCTCCCCTCTCGCCACCGACGACGCGGGCGCCACCTTCTTGCGCGCGCGTCGTCAGGCGGCGGTGGCCAGTTCCCGGCGCAATGTCTTCATCGCGCCGCTCCACGCGATCACCTGGTCAAACAGCGTCGTCAGTTGCGCGAGGTGAAGCTCGGCCGGCTTGAAGGCGGCGAAGTTCTCGAAGTCGGCGTAGAGCGACAGCGACACGTGCGCGCGCACGTCGGCGACCTGCAGCTCGGCCATCACCCCGCGCAGGTGCTCCACGGCGCGCACACCGCCGGTGGAACCGTAGCTGACGAAACCGGCCGCCTTGTTGTTCCACTCGCGATAGACGAAATCGATGGCGTTCTTCAGTGGGCCCGGGATGCCGTGATTGTATTCCGGCACGACGAAGACAAAGCCGTCGTAACCGTCGATGGCCGCCGCCCACCGTTTGGTATGCTCGTGCTGGTAGCGGTGCAGCGACGGCGGTATCGACTCGTCGAAGAGCGGCAGGTCGAAATCGGCGATGTCGACCAGTTCGAAGGCGGCGTCGCCGCGCTTCAGCGCCTGTTCGTGCACCCACTGGGCGACTGGCTCGGCGCGGCGGCCGGGGCGGGTGCTGCCGACGATGATGGCGATCTTGAGCATGGGGACGACGCTCCTCACGTTCCGTGGTATGCTTTGGTGCCTCAGGGGCATTTGGTGCCTCAGGCCCAATAAGTGACCGTGGGACGACTCTCGCGCAAGGAGGCACTTTTTTGAAACAGAGTTCCCTGCACCGCACCGAGGCCTGCCGCCGGGTGAGCGCCATCCTGTCGCGGGTTGGTGACAAGTGGACGGTACTGGTCGTGCGCCAGCTCGGCGACGGGCCGATGCGCTTCTCCGAGATCAAGCGGTCGCTGGGCAGCATTTCGCAGAAGATGCTGACCACGACGCTCAGGGGGCTCGAGCGCGACGGCTTCGTCAGTCGCACCGTCTATCCGACGGTGCCGCCGCGGGTCGACTATGCGCTGACGCCGCTTGGCCGGGACCTGCTCAGGCCGGTCGGCGCGCTGGGCCAGTGGGCGCTCGACAATGCCGAGCGCGTGCAGCGGGCGCAGCGCGCCTTCGATGCCGCGCGTGCCGGCGACAGCGACGACGAGCGGCCGCGCCGGCGGGCCTAGGCGTCGGCCTTCGGCCCCTTGTCGGCCTCCGTCTTGGAGCGGCCGGGTGCGCCGAACCGCAGCAAGGCGCCGACGGCGATCAGAGGGACCGGCAGCAGCCAGCTGCTCTGGCGATTCAGCTGGAGGGGACCGCCCGCTCGCCGCCGACGCGCCGCGCCAGCGCGGCTTCCATGAACGGCAGAAGGTCGCCGTCGAGCACGTCCTGCGGGCTGGTGCTCTCCACGCCCGTCCTCAGGTCCTTGACCAGTTGGTAGGGCTGCAGGACGTACGAGCGGATCTGGTGGCCCCAGCCGATTTCGGTCTTGGAGGCGGCGGCATCGGCGGCCGCGGCCTCGCGTTTTTCCAGCTCCGCCTCGTAGAGGCGGGCGCGCAGCATCGCCCACGCCGTCGCCCGGTTCTTGTGCTGGGAGCGCTCGTTCTGGCACTGGACGACGATGCCGGTCGGTATGTGGGTGAGGCGCACCGCCGAGTCGGTGGTGTTGACGTGCTGGCCGCCGGCGCCGGAGGCGCGGTAGGTGTCGGTGCGGACGTCGGACTCGTTGATCTCGACGGCAATCGAATCGTCGACCACCGGATAGACCCAGACGCTGGCGAAGGAGGTGTGGCGGCGGGCCTGACTGTCGAACGGTGAGATGCGCACCAGCCGGTGAACGCCCGACTCGGTCTTGAGCCAGCCGTAGGCGCTCGGCCCTTTGATGAGGAGCGTCGCCGATTTCACCCCGGCCTCCTCGCCGTCGTGCACCTCCAGCGTCTCGGCCTTGTAGCCGTTGTGCTCGGCGAAGCGGGCGTACATGCGCATCAGCATCGCCGCCCAATCCTGGCTCTCGGTGCCGCCGGCGCCGGCGTGAACCTCCAGGTAGGCGCTGTTGCCGTCGGCCTCGCCGGACAGCATCGTCTCGATCTGGCGGCGTTCGGCCTCCGCCTTGAGGCCCTTGAGCCCCTCCTCCGCCTCGGCGACGACGGCGCTGTCGCCCTCCGCCTCGGCAAGGTCGATCATGTCGGTGTGATCGGTGAGTTCGCGTTCAAGCCGCTCGATCGCCGTGATCTGCTCGTCGAGCCGCTGGCGCTCGCGCATCACCGACTGGGCGCGCTGACTGTCGCTCCACAGGTTGGGGTCTTCGGCGGCCGCGTTCAGCTCGGCGAGCCGGGTCTTGGCGCGATCCCAGTCAAAGATGCCCCCTCAGCAGGGCAAGGGCCTGCTCGATTTCGTCGACGACGGCTGCGGTCTCGGGGCGCATCTCATGGTTCCTTCGGCGGCGCTGCGGCGTCGCGGCGCGTCTTAATTAGGTGCGGGACGCGCCCCTGTAAAGGCGAGGCGCCACGTCCGTTTCGCCGCGTAGACCGGACGTTAGACCCGATCTCGTCAACGACCGGATGTGACCCTTGGCGGGCTCTGCTCGCCGGAGGCATGTGGCGTGGGCTGGACGCCGGCGGCTAGGCGCTCGCGCGGATTGCATCCTGGGAACTGGCAATGGCGACGACTGCATCCCGCCTGGGGGGCAAACCGAATTTCCTGCTGTAGTCGCGGCTGAAATGGGTCGGGCTTTCGTAGCCCACGGCGTAGGCGGCCGCGGAAACGGTCAGGCTTGCGTTCGCCAACAAGGCGCGCGCCTCGATCAGACGAAGGTCCTTTTGATACTGCAGCGGCGTTGTGCCGGTGACCGCCTTGAAGTGCTGGTGAAAGGACGACGCGCTCATGCCTGCGGTTTTCGCCAGGTCCGATACGCTGAGCGGAGAACGAAACTCGGCTCTCAGCCTGCGGATGGCCTTTGCGACCCGGCTGGCGTGGCTGTCGGCGACAAGAAGATTTCGCAGCATCTTGCCGATCGGAGAGAGCAAAAGGCGGTAGTGAATTTCGCGCCGGACCGAGGGCCCGAGGACCTTTGCGTCCAGAGGGTTGTCGATCAACTCGAGGTACCTGACCAGCGGCGCAAGCCAGGCCGGCTCGGCCGGCCCCGCAGAAAGGGACCGGACGCGGGCGGCGGACATCGGCGCATCGGCGACCTGTTCGTAGAGGCCGCGAACCAGTCCCAGATCGAGTGACAGGATCAGCGCGAGATAGGGTTCCTCAACACTCGCCCTGGTGATCCGGGAAACGACGGGCAGGTCGTGGCTGACGAGCAGGGCATCGCCCGGCTTGAGTTCCACGAACTGGTCGCCGATCGACGTCACTTTACTGCCTTGCAGGATCAGGCACACGACAGGTTCGTATATGACAGCCTCGATGTCGCTGGGCGCCTCGCGGCGG
>CAZSWL010000271.1:0-3039 GCA_964610725.1 uncultured Bauldia sp. | reverse complement strand
GAAGGATGCAGCCATATCGTACTTCGAGGGTGCCGGCTATATCCCGGGTGTCAGGGAGGCCATGCCGAAATACACTGGGCCCACCGGGGATGCGGTCAGGGATGGAGCCCTGTTAGCTGCGGATTTCCTGGCCACCCATCCCTCGACGCCGGAGCGGGTTGCGTTTGCAGAACGCGCCGCTCGCCAGTTTGGCGCTCCGGGTACCGGCGACACTGGCCGCGACCGCTATCTCGACGGCGTGGACGGCATGATATTCGGCGACGATCCGGCCCAGGGCTTCGTCCGCGATCGCAGCTTCATCCACCCGGGGCTTCGCATCGGCTTCACCGTGCCCCAGGGCTTCGTCATCGACAATACGAGCGACGCTGTTCTCGCCACCGGCGCCGACGGAACCGCCCTCAGATTCGATGCCGTCGGTCTGGCCGAGGGCACCGACCTTGCCGACTATCTGAAGTCAGGCTGGGTCAACGGCCTCAATGAAACGAGCGTGCGCAGCTTCTCGGTCAACGGTCTCGGTGCGGCTTCGGCGCGGGCACAGGCCAAGGGTTGGGTTTTCGAGATCGCGGTCATTCAAAGCGGCGGTGCCACCTATCGCTTCATCTTCGCCAGCGAAGCGGTTACCGACACGTTTGAAAACGCGGTGCGCGACACGGTGGACAGTTTCCGCACGTTGAGCGCACAAGAGGTCGCTGGCCTGAAAGCCCTCCACATCGAGGTGGTAACGGCGCGGGCCGGAGATAGCGAAGCGTCGCTGGCCCGGCAGATGCGCGGAGTCGATCGTTCCCGCGACCTGTTCCGCATCTTCAACGGTCTCACGCCGGGCGCCGCGATCACACCGGGAACCCGCTTCAAGATCGTCACCGACGGCTAGGACACGAAGGACGCCCGGTCGGGGTGCTCGCGCAACAGGGCCTCGCGCAGCTTGTCGAGGGCGCGATTCTCGATCTGGCGAACCCGCTCCTTGGAGATGCCGAGGCTCTCGCCGAGAGCCTCCAGAGTTGCGCCATCGTCCTGGAGGCGGCGTTCGCGGACAATCCTCAATTCGCGCTCGTTGAGCACATTGAGCGCCGAGCCAAGCCAGGTCAGGCGGCGCTCGCGGTCGATCGCCTCGCCGACGCGCTCGTCAGGAAGCGGCACGCTGTCGACCAGGTAGTCCTGACGGTTGGCAGCGTCAGTCTCGGACTCGTAGATCGGCGCGTTGAGCGAGGTGTCCGGTCCGGAAAGGCGTGAATCCATCAATTCGACGTCGGCGGGCGTGACGCCGAGCGCCGTGGCAATCTCGGTGAATACGGCCTGACGCGGCCGCTGGTCGAGACTTTGGGCAAGGCGAGCGCGCAGGCGACGCAGGTTGAAAAACAATGCCTTCTGCGACGAAGACGTGCCGCCCCGCACGATCGACCAGTTGCGCAGGATGTAGTCCTGGATGGACGCCCGAATCCACCACGTGGCGTAGGTCGAGAAGCGGACCTCGCGATCGGGCTCGAAACGGGCGGCTGCCTCCAAAAGGCCAACGTGGCCTTCCTGGATGAGGTCGCCCATTGGCAGCCCGAAATTTCGGAAGCGCGCGGCAATCGCAATCACCAGCCGCATATGGGCCGCGGTCAAGCGATGCAGCGCCGCCTGGTCCCGATCGTCGCGCCAGCGTATCGCGAGCTCGTGCTCCTCGTCGCGCTCCAGGTAGGGCGCGCGCATCGCTGCCCTGACGAAATCGCGACGGGAGGCAGCAGACTTGCCCATTGACACCTCCTTGCGGCTTCAAGGGCCGCCCGAGGAATCGCCCGTTGGCAGGTGTTATAGCCGCGCCGCAGCGGTTATGGGCGACACGATGCCGTGATCAGATCCGTGAACGACCGCGGGTCGCCTACTTTTGTGTTCATGACCCCAGGATCACCGGTTCGCCGGGGTGCGGCAAACTGGACGATCGCAAGGCACTCAGGCCGCTTTGGCGTCGGCCGGTTGGCTTGGCTTGACGCCGCGGCGCGGGCTTTTCGCGAGATTCTGCTCGATCTGGTGGACAGCCTCGGTCTCCGATATCTTGTTGACCGAGGAGATCTCGCGCGACATCCGGTCGAGGGCGGCCTCGTAAAGCTGGCGTTCACTGTACGACTGCTCGGGCTGGGTGTCCGAGCGGTAGAGGTCGCGCACGACCTCGGCAATCGAAATGAGGTCGCCGGAATTGATCTTGGCCTCGTATTCCTGGGCACGACGACTCCACATGGTGCGTTTGACGCGGGCACGACCGCGCACGGTCTCCAACGCCTTCTTGACGGTCGGCGTGTCGGCGAGCTTGCGCATGCCAACCGTTGTCGCCTTGGTGACCGGAACGCGCAGGGTCATTTTGTCCTTGACGAAGGAAATCACGAAAAGGTCCAATTTCATCCCTGCCACCTCCTGCGTATCGATGCCGACAATCCGGCCAACGCCGTGGGCCGGATAGACGATCGATTCGCCGGTCCTGAAACCGGCGCGCTGGGTGGTCTTCTTGGTGGTCATGTGGTCGTCAACTCCGTTTGGTTACCTCAACGCCCCTCGGCCGCGGTCTTGGGGCACGCTCTCGGGCTGTCGGAATCGCCTTGTTCAGGCCGGTCACCCTCGCTCCGACAAGCCGTCTTTGCCGGCTTGATCGGCGGAAAACGCCATATTGAGTCACGCTAAAGCGGGCGCGACGAGCGGGGCGCTCATCCAAACAGTTTGTCCTATATAGCACAATATTGGGAAATTTCAATGATTTACCGGGGCGACGGTAAATAGCGTGCATAATTGACCCGCCGCGTCACGATGGCGCACCAGCGGCGATTACGACCGATCTCGTCAATCGCCTTGGCCTGGCTCCGGCGAGAAGTATTTCTCAAACTTGTCGGCGAGGCCCTCAAACTCTTTGGCGTCGGCCGGCGGCGTTCCCTTGGCCGTTATGTTCGGCCACTTGGCCGCGTACTCGGCGTTGACCTGCAACCAGCGCTCCAGTCCGGACTCGGTGTCGGGCTTGATTGCATCGACCGGGCACTCGGGCTCGCAAACGCCGCAATCGATGCACTCGTC
>CAZSWL010000270.1:0-20117 GCA_964610725.1 uncultured Bauldia sp. | reverse complement strand
TCGCCCTGCACAACCACCGGCGGGCGACGAGTGCGCTTGGGTCGGTGCACGTGGCGGCGACCGAGGCGGGTGCCCGCGTCAAGCGTATGATCAAGCAGAACCCGACGCTGTGGCGCATGGCGGTCAAGGCACGCGCGGCGGTACGGGGACGGTTGCGCCCGGCCCCCGGCAAGCGTGCCGGCGGCTGAGGCTCAGGTCTGGGCGTAGGCGGCGGGTCCGACCCTGACCGGCGCCGATATCCTGGCCGGGGCCTCGGCCTGTGCCGCCAGCCGCGGCACGTGCGCCATGCCGGTCATCAGCCGGCGGGTGGTGCGCAGGGCGTACGCCCGCTCGACGACGATCGCGTTGCCGTCCGCGTGCCAGTCCTGGCGCGGCTCGATCACGCCGCTCGGGTGGCCGATCCTGAGGGCGAGCGGCGAGCGTAGCGCGGCGGCGCTCACGCGGTTGACGATCGAGTCGGGCACCACCGCAGCGGCGATGGTGGCGAGCGCCCCGGTCACCGCGTAGGAGCTGTGGAACTGCTGGCTGGAAACGATGCGGGCGAGGAGGTCGGTTTCGCCGGCGCCAAAGCGCTGGCCGCCGTTTTCGGCGCGGTAGTCGCGCGGCGGCGAGATGATCGCCAGCTTGGGCACGGCCGGGGTGCGGGCGAGCGCATCCTCGGGCCGCTCGACGAGGCCACAAAGGACGGCCGCCTGGCCGCGCAAGCTTTCGGCGGTCGCCAGGATTGCGTCGTGCCGGTCGCCGTCCAGCCTGGCGGTGGCGCAGTCGAGGCCGAGGTCGCGGGCCGCCACAAACACATAGACGGTGCCGGAGTCGACGATGCTCGTCGCGATCGCCGCGCCCGAGGGAAGGCAGAGACGGTCGACGGCGCGACCGGTCGGCGACAGGCCGCGGCCGATGGTCCCGGCGGGATCGATGAAGGCGACCTCCATCGGCACGCCGTTCGTCACCATGCCCATGCTCAGCCGGCCGGTGCGCTGGCGAAACTCCGCCGCGTCCATGACGCGGACGTCGACGCGGGTGTCCGACTGCGGGTTGTAGAGCCGCACCGTGCCGTCGTGGCCGCTCGTCAGTCCCTCCTCCACAGCGAACAGGGCGACCGCCGAGACGAGGTTGCCGCAGTTGGAGCCGTATTTGACGCGGCCGCTGCCCGGCGTGATGACGCCGAAGGTGCATTCGACGTCGGCGTCGGGGCGCTCGGACGCCCATACCGTCACCACCTTGTTGAGCAGCATGTCATTGCCGCCGAGACCGTCGGCGGCGCGCGAGTCCTGGCCGGCGACGACGTCGAGGAACATGCGGTCGCGGATGGCCGGGTCGCCGGGGACATCGCCGGCATGGAAGAAGAAGCCGCGGGTCGTGCCGCCGCGCATGACCACGCAGGGAACCGTGCGCTGGCTGAAATACTGGATGGTCATTTGGCCGCCCGTCCGGCCGCCAGCGGCGCCGGCTGCCGCCCGGTGCGGGATTTGCCCCGGCGCAGCAGGCCGAGGATGCGAGCCGGCGTCTGGGCCCAGACGAGGAGCCCGGGCAGCGGGTCGTCCCAGCTGAATTCGGCCACCACCAGCGGCTTGCCGCGGAACCCCTTCAACCATGCCACCGGCGACAGCTCGCCGCGGGCGATCAGTTGACCCGCGGCCCACATCTCGTCGCGCAGGTGGATCCAGCGCACCGGTACCTTGCCGGCGAGCACCGGCGCGACGGTGCCGGGGTTGAGGCAGTCTTGATAGGCGATCCACGGAAAGTCGACGCCGGCGGCGACGGCGACCATGCTGGTGCGCACCGCGCGCGTGTTGATCTCGATGAGCTTCGGTTTGCCGTCGCGCGGGTCGCGCTTGAACTCGGCGCAACCGATGCCGCGATAGTCGAGCGCCGCGAACAGCTTGACAGCGAGGTCGAAAACCTCCCGGTCGTCGACCGTTTCGGTCATGCTGCAATAGCCGTAGCCGGCCGGGTACTGGCGCAGCTTCTTGCGCACGCAACCGGCGATCGCCCGCCCGTCGTGCCCGAAGGTGCCGAGGAAGGTGACGAGGTTGTCGTCGGGGCCGGGCACGATCTCCTGAACCATGAACTGGCTGCCGAGCGACAGCAGCGTCGTGCACCACTCGACCAGCTGCTGCGACCCCGACACCTCCAGCGCCTTGACGCGACCGAACACCTCGGTGATCGCGGTCCGCTTCCAGTCGGGCGAGTAGACCGGCTTGACGATCAGCGGATAGGAGACGCTGGCGGCGATCTTCGGCAGCGCGGACGCCGCGGTCGGGAAATAAGTCCGGGGCACCGGAACGCCGATCTCGTCGGCCAGCTCGATCAGTTGCCGTTTGTGCTGGGTCTTGCCGATGCAAACCGCGTCGGGCGAGGAGAAACGATAATGGTCCTTGAGCGCCTGCTCGTGGTCGGCGATGAACTGGGCGGCGCCGTCGGAGGCGGGAAAAAGCACCGGGCGGGTGCCGCTCGTCGCGGCGAACGAGATCAACGCATCAACCAGCGCGTCCGGTTCGTCGTAAAGGTTGGGACAGACGACGTGAGTGGCGTAGCGCGACCTCAGATCCGCCAGCGAGCGATCGGGATGGAAGCGCACCACGCGCACGCCGCGGCGGCCGAGGCTGCGCGCCAGCGCCAGCGCCGGCTCGTTCAGCGACAGCCTGCCGGCCGGCGCGCCGAGATTGCCGCTGAGGATCACGGCCGGCGCTTCGTGTGTGTAGGTGTGTGTCCGCATCCGTCAGCGTCCGCATGGACCGACCCCCGCTTCGGTCACATCCGATTTCAACGCTCCTCGCCCCGGCGGGGCAACGAGAACTCGCAATTATCGTTAAACTTGATGAGAATTGACGCGAGTGCCCGGCAACCGCGCTGGCTGATGCGGGCACCATGGCTGCAGGTCGCGTTCCGCTTTGCCGCCGACGGGCGGCTGCCGACGAATTAACTCAAATTCGAGACTTTGATTGTGGGCCCGGCCGGGCGCGCGTTATGGCGTTGGCACTGACGAACTGAGGCCAATGCCATGTCCGCCCATGCCAACTCGCGCGTCGCGGTGCTGATGCTCGCGTACAACGCTGGCGAGACCATCAACCGCGCAGTGAACAGTATCGTTTGCGGCACCTTCCCGTGCGACATCTTCATCGTCGACGACGGCAGCCAGACTCCGGTCGCGGAGGTGCTCAAACCCTATCCGCGCATCAACATCATCAGACTGGATACCAATAGCGGCATACCGCGAGCCGGAAACGTCGGGTTTCGGGAAATCCTGGCGCGCGGCTACGAGTACATCGCCTGTCTGATGGCCGACGACATCAGCCATCCGGATCGCATCGCCAGTCAGGTCGAGTTTCTCGATCATCATCCGGCCGTGGCGGTGGTGGGTACCTGGGGACGCTCCTTCGACGCCGTCACCGGCAGGCCGTTGCGCATCGGCCGTATGCCGGTGAGCCCACAAGCGGTGCGGCGGGCGATGCGCTTCAACAGCGCGGTCATCAACACCAGCACGATGATCCGGGCGAGCGCGCTGCACGCCGTCGGCCTCTATTCGGAACGCTACGCGGTCGCCGAGGACTATGAGCTCTACCGAAGGATCGGCGAGCGCTTCGACATCGCCAATCTGCCGCGGGTCCTGACCGCCATCAGCATTTCCGCCGACGGAGTCTCGCTCCGGCGTCGCCGCCGGCAGCTCGCCAATCGCCTGGCGATTCAATGGAAATACTTCGAGCCTTTGAAGGTCGGTGCCTGGCTCGGGATCGCCAAGACGCTGCTGCTGTTCGTCATACCGGTGTCGGTGCTGTCACGGCTGAAGACCTTCATGCGGAACGCCAGGAAGGCGGGGCCGTGGATCGACGGGGAACCGCCGTTGGACGGCAAAGTAGGTCAGATTCTGAACGGAACGTTGTAGGTCTCGTGGAGCAATCGATGCGCAAAGCGGCCCTCGACGGCCTGTACTTCAGCGGCGTCGCCAGGCTGCTGCGCCCGGTGGCGGGCGGCGTCGGCGCGATCGTCATCATGCATCGGGTGAGGCCCGCCCGCTCGACCGGCTTCCAGCCCAACCTCACGCTCGAGGTGACGCCGCAATTCCTGGAAGAAACCATCGTCTGGCTCAAACGCAACGCCTACGAGTTCGTCTCGCTCGACGAGGCGCGGTCGCGGCTGGTCAATCGCGACTTTCGCTCGCGCTTCGTCGCGATCACCCTCGACGACGGCTACCGCGACAACCTCATCTGGGCCAAGCCGATCTTCGACAGGCACGGCGTGCCCTACACCATTTTCGTGACGACCGGCTTTGCCGAGGGCAACGGCAATTTGTGGTGGCTGGCGCTGGAATCGATTGTTGCCGACAACGAGCGCGTCGAGGTCGATGACTGCGTCATCCCGTCCGGCTCGGTGGTGGAGAAACTGCGGGCCCACACGCGGCTGAAATCTATGATGCTGCGCGAGCCGACCTACGACGGCCGGCTTGCGTTCGTGGGCCGCCTCAGCAAACGCTACCGCTACGATCATCGCGCCGCCACCCGTGCCGCCTGCATGGACTGGGACGAGGTGCGCGAGGTGGCCGCCGACCCGCTGGCGACCATCGGTGCGCATACCCTCTCGCATCCGGTGCTGACCACGATCAGCGAGCGCGCGGTCCGCAAGGAGCTCGTGCAATCGCGCCGCATTCTCGCAGAGAAGCTGCAGCGGGAAGTCCGCCATTTTGCCTATCCCTACGGCAGCGACCAGGCGGTCGGTGAGCGTGAGTTCGCCATCGCCGCCGAAGCCGGGTATGCGACGGCGGTGACTACCCGTCTCGGCGTCCTCAAGGCCGCCGATGGATCGCGGCTGGTCGAGCTGCCGCGCGTCAATTTCGACGGCCGCTATCAGCGCAAGCGCTATTGCGACGTGCTTCTGTCCGGGGTGGCGCCGGCTATCTGGTCCACGTCGCAGCGGCTGGCTCGCGCCCCGCGGCGCTTGCGCATTCCGGGAATGGCATGAGCGCGGTCGCCGAGCTTCGCAAGCAGATTTTCCCGCAGTCCGGCAGCGACCTGACCGCTGCCGGGCACGGAATCGGGTCGCCGATGGACGCTGCCGGGCGAAGGACCGGCGAAGCCGGAGCAGCGGCCTCCGATCGAATTGCATGGCTGCCCGACGGCGTGGCGAAGTTCGTTCGCGGCGGTGGCCGCCGCATCCTCAGGCAGGCGGAGGTGATAGGTCTGCGCGGCGCAGCCGCTGCCGGCAAGTTTGCTCTGTCTCTCTACATGCTGACCTATCTCGGGCTGGCCGAGCTCGGCGTCTTCGGCCTGCTGGTCGCCACCGCCACGGCGGCGCCGACGGTGCTGGGTTTCGGGCTGAGCGACTGGACAACGCGCCATGTGATGGGATTGCCGGGGTCGCGGGCGATGCCGCTGGCGGCGACGCGGCTGACCTTCACCGTCGCCGTACACGCCGTCGTCCAGCCGGTCTTCTGGGTGGTCAACGCGCTGCTCGGCTATCCGATACCGGCGCAGTACGCTCTGCCGATCGGGCTGATCGTGCTGCTTGAGCATCTGGCGGCCGACGCCCACGGTCCACTGATTGCGCGCGGCCGGGTTCTGCTCGCCAGCGTCAACCTCTTCATCCGCGCCGGGCTGTGGCCGTTCGCCATCATCGCGGTCGGCCTCGTCTATCGCCCCGCCCGCTCGCTGGAATGGGTGCTCGGCGCCTGGGTCGCCGGGCTGATGGTGATGATGGCAGTGCTCGCCTTCGCTACCCTGCGCGGCGGACGCTGGCGGTGGGTGCGGCTCCACTGGGACTGGTTGCGCGACGCGCTGACGCGCTCGTGGCCGCTCTATCTCTCCGGCCTGGGCGCCGTCGGCTCGCTCTATGCCGACCGCTTCATCATCTCGGCTCTCGCAGGGTTGGAGCTGACCGGTGTCTATGTGTTCTTCTGGTCGGCCGCCAACGTGGTGCACTCGGTGACCGTCTATGGCACCTTCCATCCGCGCGTGCCGTTGCTGGTGGCGGCCGCGCAAGGCGAGGACTTCGGCGCTTTCCGCAAGCGGCTGGTGCACGCGCAGACCGAAACCCTCGCCTGGGCCGTGCTGCTGTCGGCGATGCTGTGGGTCGCCGTCGACGTGTTCGTGCACATCGCTCACAAGGCCCAGCTTAGCGCCCACGCCTCCCTGTTCGTCTGGATCGTCCTGGCGATGCTCCTGCGCATCCTCGCCGACAGCTATCACTTCGTCCTTTACGCACTGCGTCGCGACAAGAGGATCGTCGCGGTCAATCTCGCCGGGGCGGCGACGTCGGCGCTCCTCAATGCGCTGCTGGTGTCGTCGCTGGCGGTCACCGGCGCGGTGGTTGCTTCGATCGTCACCGGCGCCGGCCTGCTTGCCTCGCGGGTGCTGCTGTCGCGACCGGCGAAGCGTGCCGCCGCGTCGGCGCGAACGCCGGACGCTGTGAAAGAGCCCGCCTTGCCGCTGGCCTAGTCCGCTGCGGCGGACGCGCTGTCCACACGGACGGACCGGAAAAATGAACGTAACCTCTCTTCAACGTCACGACTCTACTATCCCGGCGACGCTGTCGTGTTGCCGCCGAGTTCCGCGCCCGTGAGTACGACGTACGCCGATTTCCGCCTCGTCCACACGAGGCCGGGCACGAAGCTGGTCAACGCCGTGCTGGCGCTGACCATGCTGGTCAGTCCGGTGGTCTATATCGAGCCGTCACCCTACGAGGGCATGGTGTTCGTGCTGGCGGTGGTCGCCTTCGCCAGCGGGCTGCCGATCGAACGGCGGGTGGTGCCGCTCATCGCGTTGCTCATGGTGTGGGCGGCGGGCGGCTTGTTCGCGCTGATGCCGGCGTTCAGCGACAACCAGGCAGTGGTGTACTACGGCATCTCGATCTACCTGATGGCCTCCACCGTCATGTTCGTCTGTCTGTTTGCCGAGGATACCGGCGAGCGCATGGCCACCCTCGCCAACGCCTACATCATCGCGGCGCTCGGGGTCTCGCTGGTCGCCATCGCCGGCTATTTCCACCTGATCCCGGGGGCGGATGTGCTGATCCAGGGCGGCCGTGCCAAGGGCACCTTCAAGGATCCCAACGTCTTCGCGCCCTACCTCGTCTTCCCGCTGCTGGTACTCATCCAGCGCATCTTCCACCGCGGCCTGCGCCTGTCCTACGTGGCGGCGGTGCCGGTGCTGCTGTTCGCGATCTTCATCGCCTTCTCGCGCGGCGCCTGGGGCAACGTCGTGCTGTCGGCGCTGGTCATGGTGGTCCTCATGATCTTCGTCAGCCCGGCGGGCCGCTTCCGGCGACGGCTGATCGGGTTGAGCGCGGCGGTGGCCGCCGCGGTGGTGCTTGTGCTGACGGGCGCCCTCGCCATCCCCTCGGTGCACAAGATGTTCGAGGTTCGCGCCGAGCTCTTGCAGCCCTACGACACGGGCGGCGCCAACACCCGTTTCGGGCGCCAGCAGGAGGCGGTCGGCGTGGTGCTCAGCCGACCGAACGGGCTCGGCCCCAGGCAGTTCGCCCACGTCTACCTGCAGGACACCCACAACGTCTATCTCAACGCGCTCATCAGCTACGGCTGGCTTGGCGGCCTGGCCTATCTGGGCGTTGTCCTGTCGACGCTCGCACTTGGCATGAGGGCGATCCTGCGCGCCAGTCCGTGGCGGTCGTACCTGGTGGCGGCCTATGCCGCCTTCGTCGGCGTGGTGGGGGAGGGCCTGGTCATCGACACCGACCACTGGCGGCATTTCTTCCTGCTCATCGGCATCATCTGGGGTGTGAGCATCGCCGCCGGCAGATACCGGCGGTCGCCGCCGGCAACAGCGGCCACGGGGTGACCGGCGCGGGTTGACCATGCCCGGCGAGCGACGGCGAAGGCGCTCGCTCGCTACAGCGCGCGCAGGTGGCGGCGCAGCTCCTGCGGGTCGCGGCGGTGGGCGGCGCGCAGCAGGGCGACCCTGTCCCTGGCACGACGCAGGTAGGCTTTCCTCTTCCAGCGATCGACCAGCGCAATGCCGTAGTCGCTGATCTGCCGGTAGCTGCCCGCCGACAGGATCTGGCGCTCGTCGTCGCTGCCGTCGCTGGCCGATTCGACCCACGCCCGCAGCGGCTTCTGTAGCAGGTGGCGGATCGGCCCCTGGAACTGCAGTTTGCGTTTGCGGTTGAGCACCTTGGCGGGCAGGTGGGAAGCCATGGCGTCGCGCAGGATGCGCTTGGTGAAACCATGGCCGAGGATGCTCTCAGGCGGCAGCGACAGCGTGTAGCTCACCAGCCGCCAGTCGAGGAACGGCATGCGCGCCTCCAGCCCGCTCGACATGGTGAGCAGGTCGTAGCGCTCGAGCAGGCCCTGGATGCCCTGATTGATGCGCATGAACATGATGGCGTTGAGCGGCGGCAGCGTCTTGGCGCTCTGCCACAGGTCGGGGTCGTGGTGCGATTCGACGGCAGCCGGCAGCTTGAAGCGGTGCCCGAGCAGCCGGTCGAAGGTCCAGCGCAGCGAAGGCGTGGTCAGGATCAAAAGGATGGCGAGGACCTCGGCCCGGCTGTTCTGCTGGAAGTAGGGGCTGCCCTCGGTGATGCCCTGGGTGGTGACCAGCAGGTCGAGCGTGCGCCGCGGCCGCTTGAGCCATGACGCCTCCAGCTGGATGAAGCGGAAGGCGTCGTAGTAGTAGCCGGCGAGAATCTCGTCGGCGCCCTGGCCGTCGAGGGAGACGCGTATCCCGTGCTGGCGCATGGAGCGATAGAGGTACCAGGCCGACAGGTTGGTGAGCGGCAATCCCTCGGTCAGGTAGAGGTACTCGTCGATCTCGTCGGGGTCGCAACGCTTGAACAGGTCGATGACGATGGGCGCGATGCCGACGGCCTCGCAGGCGGCGTTGGCGTACTCGAGTTCGTCATGCTCCGTGCCCGGCGCGACCGCGGTGAAAGCCTTGGCCCAGTCCGCCGGGCGGCGGGTAAGCGCGCTCTTGCCGAGGGCGTGAACGGCGGCGAGCACCGAGGAGGAATCCATGCCGCCGCTGATGGCGGTCGCCACCGGCACGTCGCTGCGCAGGCGCACGCCGCAGGCGTCGAAGAAAAGCTCGTGGAAGCGGTCGACTTGGCCGGCGTAGCTTTCGCCGGTCGGCCGCACATGGTTGAGCGGACGCCACCACCGGCTGACCTCGAGCTGGCCGTCCGGCCCGTCGAGCACGGCGTGGCTGCCGGCGGGCAGCATGCGGGCGCTGCGTCCGCTGGCGTCGGCCTCGTCATAGGCGGCGCGCGCCGCCAGCCAGGGGAGCGCCACGAACGCCTTGGCCTCCGAGGCGAACGCCAGGCCGTCGGGCGTGCGGACGTAAAGCAGCGGTTTCACCCCGAAGCGGTCGCGGGAGAGGAACAGGCGTCTCGTCTGGTTGTCCCAGATGGCGAACGCCCACATGCCGTTGAAACGGTCCTGGCAGTCGGGGCCCCACTCGGCATAGGCCGCGAGGACGACCTCGGTGTCGGAATCGGTGTGGAAGCGGTGGTCCCTGGCGACGAGTTCGTTGCGGATCTCGATGAAGTTGTAGACCTCGCCGTTGAAGACGATCGCATATCTGCCGTCGGCGGTGACCATCGGTTGCAGCGAGCGCGGGTCGGGGTCGACGATCGCCAGGCGGCGGTGGCCAAGGCCCAGCCTGCCGTGATCGGCGGTCAGATAGCCGCAGCCGTCGGGGCCGCGGTGGGCAAGCACGTCGGTGAATGTCGCCAGGTCCACGGCGTCGCCGGGAAGGGAGGACCAGTAACCTGCTATGCCGCACATCTGTCGGTGGGGCCTCGTTGATCCAGCGACCTTGCGGCTAATCGACCATCGGGGGCGTCCGCCGCGCGATCGCTGCTGCGCAATGAGATCGCACGTTGTCGCCCACCATGGTCGGTTTTTTTGCGGTATGGAACACCCGCCCTACAGTTAACCTTAAGTTATCTAGACAAGTTTCCGAATTACCTCGCGAGGCTGCGGATCTTTATTCAAAGTTTTGCGGTTAGGGAGGCGACCGCCGTTAACTTTAACATTTTGGCTAAGCCGATGAATATTTACGATAGCTTTCGAATAGTTTTGTAATGATGCCCCTTGCTCACTACGATTCTTGTCACCGGTTAACCAGCGGCCGCCCGTGGCTTTGGGCCGGTCGCGCTGGGGCTTGCCGGGCGCTTCGGCGCCCGGACGGATCCAGCCGCCGGTGGCGAGAACGAGAATGCGGCTAGACAAGCTCCTGAGCAACGGCGCCAGCCGGTTTGGCCACAAGACTGCCATCGTCGCCGGCAGCAACCGCCATTCCTATGCCGAGCTCGACCGCAAATCAGGCCGTCTCGCCGGCGCGCTCAATGAGCGCGGCCTCAAGCCGGGCGACCGGGTGGTCGTGCAGATGGACAACGGTTTCGAGGCGGTGGTGGCGATCTTCGCCGCGCTGAAGGCGGGCGCCGTCATCGTGCCGGCGGATCCGGCAAGCGATGCCGATCGGCTCGCCCTTGTCATCGACCATAGCCAGGCGGTCGCCATCGTCACCCAGGCGCGGCTCGCATCAATGGCCGCGAGCGCCCTCAGCAAGACGGCGGCGATCAGGCTGGTGGTGCTGACCGGTGGCGACCGCGCATCGTACGGGCAAAGCTGTGTCTGCTTCGAGGAGGTGGTTAACCGGCTCGGCCCGGCGCCGGCGCCGGCGGCGGGCCGCGACGCCGACGACGTGGCGGTGCTGTTCTACCGGTCGGGCGCGGCCGGCATGGTCGAGCCGGTGGCGATGACCCACGGCGAGATCGCCGCGGCGCTCGCCGCGGCGGTGCACGCGCCGGCCGGACACGATGGCGCCATCGCGCTGGAGGCGCCGGCGATCGTGTCCGCCGAGAGCCTCTGTCGGCTCATGGCGGCGATCGCAGCCGGCGCCAGCCTGGTGGTCGAGCGCCGCCTTGCCGGTACCCGTGTGACGAGGGCCGGTCAGGACGGTCACCGGCGCGTCGGCGCCAACGTCCCGCCGCCGGCGGGGGTCGCGTCGTGGGACGGTCAGCGGCGGCCGGTGCGGCGGCATCACACCGACGGCAAGGGCACGAGGCCGCCCGGTTGACTATCGCTACCGCGGCGACGCGGGCGTCCGTCATCCCGTTCGCATCTGCGAACGCCCTTCTCGCAGACGCACAATCCGGCTAAGCATGGGCGGGGCCATGGTCTTGCCCGGGGGCGCATCGTGCCGATCCACAAGCTTCTTGTCGCCAACCGCTCGGAAATCGCCATCCGCGTCTTCCGCGCCGCCAACGAGCTCGGCATCGCCACGGTCGCGGTGTTCGCCGAGGAAGACAAGCTGGCGCTGCACCGCTTCAAGGCCGACGAAGCCTACCAGATCGGCAAGGGTCTCGGCCCGATCGCCGCCTACCTCGATATCGGCGAGGTGATCCGCGTGGCCCGGCTCGCCGGTGCCGACGCCATTCACCCGGGCTACGGCCTGCTCTCGGAAAACCCCGACTTCCCGGCGGCCTGCACCAGCGCCGGCATCACCTTCGTCGGCCCATCGCCCGAAACCATGCGCGCCCTCGGCGACAAGGTGGCCGCGCGCGCCCTCGCCCGATCGCTCGGTGTGCCGGTGATGCCGGCGAGCGACGCGCTGCCCGCCGACCCCGCCGAGGTCGGGCGCATCGCCGCCGGGATCGGCTACCCGGTAATGATCAAGGCGTCATGGGGCGGTGGTGGCCGCGGCATGCGGGTCATCGCCGACGAGGCCGCGCTCGCGCGCGAGCTGGCGCCGGCCAGGCGCGAGGCCAAGGCCGCCTTCGGCCGCGACGAGGTCTATCTCGAGAAGCTGGTCGCCCGCGCCCGCCACGTCGAGGTGCAGATTCTCGCCGACAGCCACGGCAACGTCGTCCACCTGTTCGAGCGCGACTGCACCGTGCAGCGTCGCCACCAGAAGGTGGTCGAGCGGGCGCCGGCCCCCTACCTCGACGAGGCCCGCCGCGCGGAGCTCGCCGGCCATGCCGTCGCCATCGCCCGGGCGGCCGGCTACGTCGGCGCCGGCACCATCGAGTTCCTGCAGGACGCCGATACCGAGGCGTTCACCTTCATCGAGGTCAATCCGCGCATCCAGGTCGAGCACACCGTCACCGAGGAGGTGACCGGCATCGACATCGTCAAGGCGCAGATCCGCATCGCCGACGGTGCGGTGATCGGCACGCCCGCATCGGGCGTGCCGGCGCAGGCGGCGATCCGCCTCAACGGCCACGCGCTGCAATGCCGTATCACCAGCGAGGATCCCGAGCAGAACTTCATCCCCGACTACGGCCGCATCACCGCCTACCGCGGCGCCACCGGCTTCGGCATCCGTCTCGACGGCGGCACCGCCTATTCCGGCGCGGTCATCACCCGCTTCTACGATCCGCTGTTGGAAAAGGTCACCGCCTGGGCGCCGGGCGCCGAGGAGGCGATCGCCCGCATGATGCGGGCGCTGAGGGAATTCCGCATCCGCGGGGTGGCGACCAACCTTGCCTTCCTCGAAAACGTCATCGGCCACCCGCGCTTCCACGACGCCAGCTACACCACCAACTTCATCGACGAGACGCCGGAGCTGTTCGAGGCGGTCAGGCGGCGCGACCGCGCCACCAAGCTTCTCACTTACATCGCCGACGTCACCGTCAACGGCCACCCCGACACCCGTGACCGCGCCCGCCCGCCGGCCGAGGCGCTGACGGTGCCGCCGCCGCAATTCGCCGGCGCGCCGCCGGCCGGTGCCAGGCAGCGGCTCGACGCGGAAGGGCCGGAAGCCTTCGCCCGCTGGATGCGTAACGAGAGCCGCGCGCTGGTCACCGACACCACCATGCGCGACGCCCACCAGTCGCTGCTCGCCACCCGCATGCGCAGCCACGATCTCGTCGCGATCGCGCCGGCCTACGCCGCCATGCTGCCAAACCTGTTGTCGCTGGAATGCTGGGGCGGGGCGACCTTCGACGTCGCCATGCGCTTCCTCGCCGAGGACCCGTGGGAGCGGCTCGCCGCCATCCGCGAGAAGGTGCCCAACATCCTCCTGCAGATGCTCTTACGCGGCTCCAACGCGGTCGGCTACGCCAACTACCCCGACAACGTGGTCAAGTTCTTCGTCAGGCAGGCGGCCGACGCCGGCGTCGACCTATTCCGCGTGTTCGACTGCCTCAACTGGGTGGAGAACATGCGCGTCGCGATGGACGCGGTCGGCGAGACGGGCAAGCTGTGCGAAGGGGCGATGTGCTACACTGGCGACATCCTCGACCCCGACCGCGCCAAGTACGACCTCAAGTACTACGTCGGCCTCGTCCACGAGCTGGAAAAGGCCGGCGCCCACATCATCGGCATCAAGGACATGGGCGGCCTGATCAAGCCGGCGGCGGCGCGGAAGCTGGTCGCAACGCTCAGGCAGGAGACCGACCTGCCCATCCATTTCCACACCCACGACACCTCCGGCATTGCCGCCGCCTCGGTACTCGCCGCCGTTGAGGCGGGCGCCGACGCCTTCGACGCGGCGATCGATTCGATGTCAGGGCTGACCTCGCAGCCATGTCTCGGCTCGCTGGCGGAGGCGCTCGCCGACACGACACGCGACACCGGGCTCGACCCCGCCGCCATCCGCCAGATTTCCTTCTATTTCGAGGCGGTGCGGGCCGAGTACCGCGCCTTCGAATCGGACCTGCGCTTCGGCGCCTCAGAGGTCTACCTGCACGAGATGCCGGGCGGCCAGTTCACCAACCTCAAGGAGCAGGCCCGTTCGCTCGGCCTCGAGGCGCGCTGGCACGAGGTGGCGCGCGCCTACGCCGACGCCAACATGCTGTTCGGCGACATCGTCAAGGTGACGCCGTCGTCGAAGGTGGTGGGCGACCTCGCCCTGATGATGGTCGCCTCCGGCATCAGCGCCGCCGACGTCGCCGACCCCGACAAGGAGATCGCCTTCCCGGAGTCGGTTGTGCAGATGATGCGCGGCGACCTCGGCCAGCCGCCGGGCGGGTGGCCGCAGGCTTTGCAGAAGAAGGTGCTGAAAGGGGCGGAGCCGATCACGGTGAGGCCGGGCTCGCTGATCCCGCCGGCCGACCTCGATGCGACACGCGCGGCGGCGGCGGAGAAGACCGGCGGGCCGATCGACGACCGGGCGCTCGCCTCCTACCTCATGTACCCCAAGGTCTTCGTCGATTTCGCCAAGGCGGCCGACACCTACGGTCCGGTCGCGGTGCTGCCGACGCCGGTGTTCTTCTACGGGCTCGCCGCCGGCGAGGAGATCTACGTCGCGCTCGAGCGCGGCAAGACGCTGGTCGTCCGCAACCAGGCGGTGGGCGAAACCGACGCCGACGGCTTCGCCCGCGTCTTCTTCGAGCTGAACGGCCAGCCGCGCATGGCCAAGGTGCCCGACCGCCGCCACGGTGCACCGGGCGGGGCGGCGCGGCGCAAGGCGGAGGAGGGCAATCCGCTCCACCTCGCAGCGCCGATGCCGGGGGTGGTGGCCACCCTCGCCGTCAAGCCCGGCCAGGCGGTCAAGGCGGGCGACGTGATCCTGTCGATCGAGGCGATGAAGATGGAGACGGCGCTGCACGCCGAGCGCGACGGCACCGTCGCCGAGGTCCTCGTCCACCCCGGCGCCCAGATCGACGCCAAGGATCTGCTGGTGGTGTTCGCCGAGTAGGGCGCCGCCTCAGCGCCCCGCCGGTTTCGCCCGCTTCTTCTTCGCCTTCTTCTTCTTCGCCGGCAGCATCGCAACGTGCGCTCTGGCGATGTCCAGCCATTCCTTCAGGTCGCGGTCCGCCCTTGTGCCCTCGGCGGCGATCATGACGTAGCCAGGCGCCGGCCGGCCCATCTCCATCTGGTGGGTGTGCGGGCGGGCGAGCGCGGCGTCGTTGCCCTCCTTGCCGACGCGCACCAGCAGCTCGCCGCGCAGCGTGCCGGCGACCATATGGCCGTTGAGCATGAAGCAGACGCCGCCGAACATCTTCCGCTCGCTGAGGTCGGGACCGGCGAGCAGCGCGCGGACGCGAGCGACGAGGTCGGAATCCGTTCCGGCCGGTTGCTTCATGGGCCCCCGCTAGCCGGTGACGATCCGCACCCGGTTGCCGGCCGGGTCGCGGGTCTCGATGCCGCCGTCTGTTTCATCAACAGGTGCGCCGGCGGCGGCGAGCCGCTCCCGCATGGCGGCGAGATCGCTGGCTGTCGGCACCACGACGGTGAACCACCTCAGCCCCGCCGAGCCCGGCGGCGCCTGCGGCGCGCTGCGGCCGGCCCACACGTTGAAGGCGACGATGTGCGGCGGGTAGTCCATGGTCACGTCGCCCATGCCGATGCGTTCGGCGAGCATCAGCCGGCGGAAGCCGATGGCGCGCGAATAGAACTCCATGGCGGCGGCGAGGTCGGCGACGTGCACGTGGACGTGGCCGATGCGGGTGCCGGCGGGCAGCGACTCGGTCAGATCATCGTCCTCGCCGAGCTCGCCGAGCAGTCCGTTCACGTCGATCGGGTCGCGGCCCGAGGTGCGGCGTCCGTCGGTGGTGATGCCGAAATAGTCGTTGCCGTCGCTGGTCAGCTTGCCGCGCCACGGCGTCTCGAAGGTCATCTCGATGCCGTTGCCGTCGAGGTCCCACAGATACACGGCCTCCGACACCAGATGGTCGGTGGGCGAGTTGTAGTAGCGGGCGGCGATCAGTCGGGCGGTGACGCGGGCAAGCTCCTTGCGCGTCGGCACGTGGATGGCGACGTGGTAGAGGCCGCTGACGTTCTTGACCACCGGCCGCTCGGCGTTCGCGTGAAGCACGATCAGCGTCTGGCCGCCGGCGCCGAGGCGGATCGCGTCGCCGTCGCGGCCGAGTTCGCTCAAGCCCACCAGGTCGCGCCAGACGGCAAGCGCCCGCTCGCCGTCGGTGACGGCGATGTGCACCGGGCCGAGGCGGGTGCCGGCGGCGACGGTGGCGGGGGCAGGGGCGGCTTCGGTGAGCGTCATGGCAGGCGATCCTTGCGGAGCTATTCGCAATAGGTGCTGCCGTTTCGCCGTTTTGCAAGGTCGAGATGGAAATGGTCGGTGTGAAAGCTATCGGCGCCGGGCCCGAGCACCGTCTTGAACCGACCGCATGCCGCGGTCCTGATGGCGGCGAGAAATGCCCGGTCGCCGCCGCCGCGCCAGCCGGCGCCGACCTCGATCCAGCGGTCGCCGACCCGGAAGGCGGAAATGTCGATGGCGTTGCCGTGGGCGTGCTCGCTGAGCTTGGCGTCGGCGAGGTTGTCGCGGTTGCGGCAGGCGTAGGAGGCGACAATGCGGAAGCCGGTGACGCGCTCGCCGAGAATCTTCTCGGCCTCGGGCTCGACGCTGCCGGTAAGCCACCCGGCGAGTGCCTCGGCCAGGTCGCAATCGACGATCGCCTTGGTGGTGAAATCGACCGCCCCGTCGGCAAGCGATGCGACCGCCACCGGGGCGGCGACGCTGCATTGTCCCTCGCTGATCGGGGCGAGCGGTGTCGCTGCGACGCCCAGTCGCGTCAACGCGACTGCGCAGGCCGCGCTCGGCGGGCGGGGCGGTGCTGCCGGCGCCGGTTCGGGAGGCAGCGCGGCGAGCTCGGGCGGCGGTCGCGGAGCCGGCGGCGCGGCGACGACCGCGTTGGTCTCCGGCAGATAGCCGAGCGCCGGCGTGGCGCTCGCATCGGCCGGATTGAGATGCGGCATCGGCACGTCGACGAGTTCGGTTGCCGCTGGCGACTTTTTGGCCGGCGGGCGAAACGCCTCGCTGATGGCATCGACCGGCGGCTGGAAGAGCCGTTTGAGGAACTGCGCGGGCGACTCTTGAGCCGCCGCGCCACCGGTTGCGGCGACCAGCACCGCTGCCGTCACAATCGTCGCCCTTGTCATCGGTCCTTACGTCGCGTCGAGGTCGGCCAGCGCCGCCTGGTGCAGCTTGAGCGCTCGCTCGTCGAAGCAGCAGAATACGACCTTTTCGAGTGTGCCCGGCGCGACCCGCGTCTGTTCGGCTACCGCCGCGACCGCGATCTTCGCCGCGCGGTCGGCGGGAAAGCCGTAGACGCCGGTCGAGATCGAGGGGAAGGCCACCGATTTCAGCCGCTGCTCGCGGGCGAGGGCGAGCGATTGGCGGTAGCACGAGGCGAGCAGCTCGTCCTCGCGGTGGCTGCCGCCGTGCCAGACCGGGCCGACGGTGTGGATGACGTAGCGCGCCGTGAGGTCGTAGCCGTTGGTGATCTTGGCCATGCCGGTCTCGCAGCCGCCCAGCGTGCGGCATTCGGCCAGCAGCTTCGCTCCGGCGGCGCGATGGATGGCGCCGTCGACGCCGCCGCCGCCCAGCAGCGACCGGTTGGCGGCGTTGACGATGGCGTCGACGTCGAGGGTGGTGATGTCGGCGCGGAGCGCGGCGAGGGAAACCTTGTTGGTCGGCGCCATCGCGTCATCCTTTCTCTTCTGCCGGCGAAGGTTCGAAAACCCGCTCTCAAATATAGAACGGCGGTGTCTTGGAAAAACCGGACAAACGTTTCGCTTCAGCGCGTCGCTGGTGGCGCCGTTGGTCGGTCCTTGGCGGGCTGCGCTTTCAGAAACGCGATCAGGCGTTGGCGTTTCGCTTGGGCCTCGCCCGGCAACACGGCGCTGAGATCGCCGATTTCCGGTGTGGTGAAATGCGGGAACGAACATTCCGGGATGGCCGTGCCGACAAAGCCGCAAAGAGTGCGCCAGGGATCGGCTTCGGCGCCGATATCGATCGTGAGCAGATCGCCGGGGCGATCGGCGAAATAGTCCGCGACGGAATCGGCGTGGCGGTGGAAGACATCGATGAAGCGTGGCTTGTGGAAAGTCATTGTCCCGTATGCGGCGATCCGGATCATGTCGCGCAGGAGCGTGCGGGGCGAGCTCGGCGCGCTCGATGCGAAGTAGCGTTCGACGCTGTCGATCCACGCGGCCGGGTCGCGCGTCGTCAGGATGAATTTCGCGTTGGGGCAGATGCGATCGAGTTCGCGGAAATAAATGGCGACCGGCAAATCGGAATAGACGGAGAATCGCGCGACGGTCGCCGGCGAAAAATCGCCGGTCAGCCATTGCCTTGCCGCTGCGGCCGGGGGGTGAACGGCAGGCAGGCCGAGCAGGATCGCGGCAGCGTGGAGGCTCGTCGTTCCGGTTCGCGACAGTCCGATGCCGAATATCTTGCCGGGCGAAACGCCGAGTTCGTCTTCTGTCACGGTGCCATCACGGTGATTGGGTGGAAACGCGCCGACGCGGCCGCCGGCGTGCGCAGGCTAACGA
This sequence comes from uncultured Bauldia sp., assembly GCA_964610725.1. GTDB lineage: Bacteria > Pseudomonadota > Alphaproteobacteria > Rhizobiales > Kaistiaceae > JBBDMC01. Next base: position 1,927 of record CAZSWL010000270.1, on the reverse strand, counting down.
TTAGGCCGGCGGCTGGGAAGCGCCGGCCCGCCACGCGAGGCCGCCAACTTCGCTCGCGCGCCATCGCGATCCGGTCTGCCTGCGCGGGCGATGTCGCTTGCCGCGGGAGCGGGCGGTGCCTCGCCGGCCACGCCCTCCTCACATGAACTCGCCCCTCAGATCGACCGTCGCCCGCTCGCCGACGGCGTCGAAGTTGGCGGCGAGCCAGGCTTGCGCCGCCTGACGGCCGGCCTCGTGCAACTCGCGGAAGAAGTGCCACGAGGTGTCGAGCCTGGAGCTGGCGGTGTAGTTGGCGAGCGCCTTGGTGGCGTCGATGCGGTGGAGACGGTTGCGGCGGTAACGCCTGGGGTCGAGGCGGTGCTCGTCCATCATGCGGTTGACGAAGTCGATGGCGCGGAATTCGCGCAGCAGCGACGCGTTGAAGGTGATCTCGCTCGTCCGCTCCATGATCTCGCGCGCGGTGCGCGGCAGCGAATCGCGCCTGAGCGGATTGACCTGGACGACAAGGATGTCCTCCGACTGCGTCTGCTCGAAGAACGGAAACAGCGCCGGATTGCCCGAGTAGCCACCGTCCCAGTAGGCCTCGCCGTCGATCTCCACCGCCTGGAAGACATAGGGCAGGCAGGCCGACGCCATCACCGCGTCGGCGGTCACCTCCTTGCCGGTGAACACCCGGATCTTGCCGGTCCTGACGTTGGTCGCCGAGATGAACAGGCGCAGGCCGTTGTTGTCGCGGACGCGGTCGAAGTCGATCAGCCGCTCGACCAGGTCGCGCAGCGGATTGATGTTGAGCGGATTGCGGCCGTAGGGGGACGTGAGCGTCGCCCACTCCTCGGCGAATACGAACGGCGAGAACGTCGGCAGGTGCCAGAAGCCCATCAGGTTCTGGACGATCTCGGCGGCAGCGCTCGCCCCGCGGCCCTCGCGGCTCACCCGCCGCCAGAAGGCGCCGAGGCGATGGCGGGCGCCCTCGGCGCCGCCGCGCATCAGTCCGTCGGCGAGCACCACCGCGTTCATCGCGCCGGCCGAGGTGCCGGAGATCGCCTCGAAATCGAGCCGCTCGTCGGCCAGCAGCGCGTCGAGCACGCCCCAGGTGAAAGCGCCGTGGGCGCCGCCGCCCTGCAGCGCCAGGTTGATCGTCTTGAGGTTGGAACGCGGCGGCAGGATGCGCCGGCGCACCCGGTCGGCAATGGCGCGCAGCCGCCCGCGCGGCTCAACCGGCCGGTGTGAGGGCTCGCTCACGCCGCCGTCCAGCCGCCGTCCATCGGCAGCATCGCGCCGGTGATCTGGCTGGCGGCGTCCGAGCACAGGTAGACGGCGAGCGCCGCCACCTGGTCGATGGTGATGAACTGCTTGGTCGGCTGGGCGTAGAGGATGACGTCGCGCTTGACCTGCTCCGCGGTCAGGTTGCGCGCCTTCATGGTGTCGGGAATCTGCTTCTCGACAAGAGGCGTCCACACGTAACCGGGGCAGATGGAGTTGATGGTGATGCCGGCCTCGGCCGTTTCCAGCGCCACCACCTTGGTGAGGCCGGCGAGGCCGTGCTTGGCGGCGACGTAGGCGACCTTGTAGGGCGAGGCGACCAGCGCATGGGCGCTGGCGGTATTGATGATGCGGCCCCAGCCCTTGTGCTTCATCTTGGGCAGCGCGGCGCGGATGGTGTGGAACGCCGACGACAGGTCGATGGCGATGATGGCGTTCCACTTCTCGATGGGAAACTCCTCGATCGGCGCCACGTGCTGGATGCCGGCGTTGTTGCACAGAACGTCGATGGCGCCGAACTCCTTCTCGGCGTCGGCGACCATGGCCGCGATCTCGTCCGGCTTTGTCATGTCGGCCGGCGAATAGGTCACCGTAACGCCGTGCTCCTTGGCGAGGCCGGAGCGGATCGCCTCGATCTGCTTGGCGTCGCCGAAGCCGTTGATGA
>CAZSWL010000269.1:0-9794 GCA_964610725.1 uncultured Bauldia sp. | reverse complement strand
CTTGGCGAGGCCTGCGCTGAAGCCGGTCCGCTGAAAGGTCAGACGCTTCGCCTGGTGAAGCTGGCGCTGGCGATTGGGGTGGGATCGCAAGGAGCTGTCCATTCGCACGCCAGGCGCGCTCTGGCGGAAGGAATCAGGATTGACGACTTGCGACACGTCGCGCTGCTTGCCATTCCGACGCTCGGCTTTCCCCAGGCCGTGAAGGCTTTGCGCTGGATCGAAGACGTTTCTGCGGCCGATTGAGGCCCGCAAGTTCGAAGGAGATGCCGTGCAACGCCGCCGAACTACAGCGGAATCTCTGAACAGGCGATTGCCAGTTGCCGGCCTCATAGTGGTTGGTGGTCGATCGCTGCGAATGGGCGGAGGCGACAAGTGCCTATTGCCCATCGGCGGACGATCCATGCTTGCGCATGTCATCGACCGCTTTGCGCCACAGGTCGACACCTTGGCCCTCAACGCGAATGGCGATCCAAGCCGCTTTGCATCCTTTGGCCTGCCGGTCATTGGCGATGAACTCAAGGGGTTCCTGGGACCACTGGCGGGATTGCTGACGGGCATGCGGTGGGCCGAACGCAGTCAAGGCACCGACCTCATCGCGACGGTTCCGGGAGACACACCGTTCATACCGGCAGATCTTGTCACGCGGTTGTTCGACGATCTTGGGCAGGCGGAAATGGCAATCGCCCGCTCACATGGTGGACTTCACCCCATCGTCGGCGTCTGGCGCGTATCTCTCGCGGACGATCTCGCCCGATGGCTGCGTGACCAATCCAAGCGCGGTATCAGCGATTGGATCAAGACCCGAGATTGCAGGCTCGTCGATTTCGACGGTTGCAAATTTGACCCGTTCTTCAACATCAACACGCCGGAGGATCTGCTGACGGCCACGCATCGCGCTGGAGGATCGGCCGGCAGTGATGCGGTCGCTCATACATAAATATGACTTTGATGCTTCCGCTTTGCTGAGGATCGAGCTCAGTTTTTCGGTGCCGGCGCGAAGAGCCGAAACCGTCGTCTCGACTGTTGACCTGCTGGTGGCCAGGAGGGCGGCCAAGGAGCGAGTGAGTGTGGGCGCGCGAGGCCCGGCCACGTCAAGGCGAACCGCACCGACGGGGAGGCACGCCGCAAAAAAGAAGAGTTCAACTTCATTTCTCGCGTGTTCGGAAGCGATCCAAGACCTACCAGATGAGTACCTCGTAACGCCCCTCGGTGAAGGCCCCGGGTTCACGGGGCCCTCTGGCCGAGAGCGGCGCTAATGAGCAGGGCGAATCACGGTCAACCGATCCGCAACCGCACCCACTGGCCGACCTTGAACTTGCTGATCTCCTTCGCGTTCACAAGACGGTAGGTCTTGCCGTTGCTCAGAGTCAGCATCGCAGCCGGCGCGTTGATGCGCACGATCTTGCCACTCACGTACACATGGTGAACTTTGTGAACCTCGGGCTTTGACGGCTTCATCGTTGCCGCCATGGTGGCCGACGCGCCAAGCGGTGCGAGAGACATGGCGACGGTGGCGACCGCACCAATCAGACGAGATGGATGCATTGGAAATCCCCTTTCATGTTGCGCAAAGACGCTCGTCTGTCGTGACCGCGACTGGAATGAAGCGCGTTTCGTGCGTTCATTTGGCCAACGTACGACGACGATCCGTTTCGACTGCAGGAGAACGAACCACCCGCCCGGTTGCGGGGTCGGGCGGGTGGCACTCAATCAAGTCGGTCGATCAGGCTTTGCACTCCGCCGCGGCCTTCAGCGCGGTCTCGGCGTCAGTCTTTGAGTGGTACCCGGCCGTGCCGACCATCTTCAGGGTCGAGCCGCTCGGCTTCTTGGCCGTCACCAAGCATTTGTTCGTCTTGGTGTTCAGCTCAACGTAGTAGGTCGTGGCGGCAAGGGCTGGCGCGACGAAGAGGGCTGCGGCGGCAGTGGCGATAAGAATCTTCCGGTACATGAGTGATCATTCCTTGGCTGGTTGAGTGGCGCCTCAACCCGCCCCAGGCTGCGCCGTGCGACCGCAAGTTCAGGCAGCGCGTCGTCCGGTCGACCCCTGGCGAGTGGCGACCACGCCGCGAAATCACCACGGGCTTGTAACCCGATTGTTTCTGGCAAGTTGCGTCGTGTAACAGATTGTTGCTGGATCATCAGATGAGCCGGCGCGGGGGACGTTCAGCGCAACACGTTTTTCCTTGCCTCGCGCTCGCACACGGATTGGCATGGATCTATCGGTCGCAGGCGAGGATCGGCCGACTGTTGACCGTCCTGAAGGACTGCCGGACGCCAACGTGTGCCGCAGGCGCGCCTGACCTTCGCTCATGAGTACGGTGAGCCGGTCCCGGGTGAGCGAACGATAACTAGACTGGTTCGAGAAAATAGATCGTCGGAACGTCGATCACGCCGGCTCTCTTCATCGTCTCTTTCAAATCTTGCGAGGAAGCGAACTTCTTGGCCTCCTCAGTGCTCCAGTCGTCAAAGACGACAACCAGTTCGCTGCTGTCATCCGCCGAGCGCATGACTCGCGGGTGGCTCAGGTGAGCTGCTTTCTGCGCCGTAACGTGCGCGTCGAATATCGGCCGCCACTTGGCGTAATCTGCCACTTTGTGACGCACTATCATCATACCCATCGGGATCGTTCTCCTCAAAAACAGACCGACATCCGCCCGGCCTCCTTGCGGTCACCATGACGGTGCCGCACGGACGCCACACCGTCACGCGTCCACCCGCACCGGGACCATACCCATTGGCATCTATGGCAAGCCGGTCCGCATTTCCAGCGAGACGTTCTGCTGATCAGGTTTGAGGAGCGCCGATTGGGGGTGCGCTCTGACGTCGTGCTTGGACCTTCAGGTAGGTGAAGTCGGTCTGGCAGAGCCGGTTGGGACCTGTCGTCTTGTTATGGAAGGCGTCGGTCGCAGCCGCTCTGACTACGATTTAAAATGGGCAAGCTCGAGAACCGCTCGTCCCGACTTTGCTATCACAAGCTCATCACGCGCATCGAAACGGTGCGCAATGACCCCCGCTCGGCCGGCAGGCGCCGACACCGACTGCAACCGGTGAGGCAACGCTGAATGGCGCATGCCCGCCGCGCCGTGGGAGCTGGGCATCGCCACCAAGGCGCCCACTCCTCCGGCAAGACTTGCGGACCGAGACGGGCCGATCGCGGCCAGGGATCTCTATTTGGCCTGAGGGCGACGCGATTGGGGCTTCCTTTGCTGACCGAAGAGCGGCGGCGTGTGGTCACCGTCGCTGGCCGCGGCTCACCCTGGCGCCGCCCCGTGGCACCGCCGCCCCACCTGTGCCGAAAAGACTTGTTGATGAACGGGCGATGAAACGGCACACTTGTTTGATCACAAACGTCAAACCGGGATCGGACTAGCGAATCCCGGGGGCGAGGGAGGCTGCCGTGATTCCAAGCGCTTTCGCGTACCATCGGCCGAAATCGGTCAACGAGGCCGTCGCGCTTCTCGCTGAACTCGGCGAGGATGCACGCCCGCTTGCCGGCGGCCACAGTCTCATTCCCATCATGAAGCTGCGCCTGGCGGCGCCCAGCGATCTCGTCGACCTCGCCGGCATCGCCGACCTCAAGGGCATCCGCGAGGACGGAAGCGACATCGTCATCGGCGCCATGACCACCCAACACGAGCTGATCGGCTCCGATCTCCTGGCCGGGAAGGTGCCGATCCTGAGGGAGACCGCGCTTCTCATCGCCGACCCGCAGGTTCGCTACGTCGGCACCATCGGCGGCAACGCCGCCAACGGCGACCCGATCAACGACATGCCGGCGGTGATGCTTGCCCTCGACGCGACCTACGAACTCGCCGGCAAGGGCGGCACCCGCAAGGTGGCGGCGCGCCGGTACTACCGCGGGACCTACGACACCGCCATCGAGCCCGGCGAAATCCTGACCGCGATCCGCGTGCCGACGCCGCCCTCCGGCCACGGCCATGCCTACGAGAAGCTGAAACGCAAGGTCGGCGACTACGCCACCGCCGCGGCGGCCGTGGTGCTGACGATCAGCGGCGGCACGGTCGCGAGCTGCGCCATCGCCCTCACCAACGTCGGCGAGACGCCGCTGCTTGCCGAGGAGGCGGCCGCGATCGTCACCGGGTCGCGCCTCGAGGCGGAGACGGTCAAGAAGGCGATGGCCGCGGCGGAGGCGATCACGGCGCCGGCCTCCGACCGGCGCGGCACGCCGCAATACCGCACCAAGGTCGCTGGCGTGTTGGTCGCCCGCGCCCTCGACCGCGCCAAAGCGCGCGCCGCCTGAGTTGGGGGAGGATCGAGAATGGCCAAGACCCGGATATCGCTGACGGTGAACGGCAGAGAGGTCGAGGAACTGGTCGAGCCGCGCATGCTGCTCATCCACTTCCTGCGCGAGCAGCTCAACCTCACCGGTCCCCACATCGGCTGCGAGACCAGCCACTGCGGCGCCTGCACCGTCGATCTCGACGGCAAGTCGGTGAAGTCCTGCACGGTGTTCGCGGTGCAGGCGAACGGCGCCGACATCGTCACCATCGAGGGCATCGCCGCCGCCGACGGCACGCTGCACGCGTTGCAGGAAGGCTTCCGCGAGATGCACGGGCTGCAATGCGGCTTCTGCACGCCGGGGATGATCACCCGCGGCTACCGGCTGCTGCAGGAGAACCCGAACCCGAGCGAAGAGGAAATCCGCGTCGGGATCTCCGGCAATCTCTGCCGCTGCACCGGCTACCAGAACATCGTCAAGGCCATTCAATACGCCGCCGCCAAGCTTGCCGGCGCGACGGTCCAGGAGGCCGCAGAATGAACGACACGGTTCTCACTCCCCAACAACGCACCGATCAGCTCGAAGGCATCGGCTGCAAACGCAAACGCGTCGAGGACGTCCGCTTCGTCCAGGGCAAGGGCAACTACGTCGACGACGTCAAGCTGCCCGGCATGCTCTACGGCGATTTCGTCCGCTCGCCCTACGCCCACGCCCGCGTCGCCAGGATCGACACCTCCAAGGCGGAGGCGCTTCCCGGCGTCGTCGCGGTATTGACGGCGGAGACGCTCAAGACGGTCAACCTCGCCTGGATGCCGACACTGGCCGGCGACGTGCAGATGGTGCTCGCCGACGGCAAGGTGCTGTTCCAGAACCAGGAGGTCGCCTTCGTCGTCGCCAACGACCGCTACGTCGCCGCCGACGCGGTCGAGTTGGTCGAGGTCGAGTACGAGGCGCTGCCGGTCAACGTCGATCCCCTGAAGGCGATGACCGACGCCGCGCCGGTGATCCGCGAGGACATCAAGGACAAGAAGGAGGGCGCGCACGGACCGCGCAAGCATCCCAACCACATCTTCTCGTGGCAGGCGGGCGACAAGGCGGCCGCCGATGCCGCCTTCGACAACGCCGAGGTCACCATCAAGGAGTTCATCCCTTATCCGCGCGTCCACCCCTGCCCGCTGGAGACCTGCCAGTGCGTCGCCTCGTTCGACAAGATCAAGGGTGAGCTGACGCTGTGGGGCACCTTCCAGGCGCCGCACGTTATCCGCACGGTCGCCTCGCTGATCTCGCCGCTCCCGGAGCACAAGATCCACGTCATCGCGCCCGACATCGGCGGCGGCTTCGGCAACAAGGTCGGCGCATATCCCGGCTACATCTGCGCCATCGTCGCCTCGATCGTCACCGGCCTGCCGGTCAAGTGGGTCGAGGACCGCATCGAGAACCTGTCGACCACGGCGTTCGCCCGCGATTTCTTCATGACGACGGAGCTCGCCGCCACCAAGGACGGTCGCCTCACGGGGCTGAGGTGCTACACCATCGCCGACCACGGCGCCTTCGACGCCTGCGCCAACGCCACCAAGTGGCCGGCCGGCCTCTTCTCGATCATCTCCGGCTCGTACGACATCCCGGCCGCTTATTGCCTGGTCGACGGCGTCTATACCAACAAGGCGCCGGGCGGCGTCGCCTACCGGTGCTCGTTCCGCGTCACCGAGGCGGCCTACGCCATCGAGCGGGCCATGGACATCATGGCGCACAAGCTCGGCATGGATCCGGCCGAGTTCCGCATGAAAAACCTGATCAAGGCCGAGCAGTTCCCCTACACCTCCGCCTTCGGCTGGCAGTACGATTCCGGCGACTATCAGACCGCCCTCAAGAAGGCGATGGAGACGGTCGGTTACACCGGGCTGCGCGCGGAGCAGAAGGCGAAGCAGGAGGCCTTCAAGCGCGGCGAGACGCGCGAGCTGATGGGGATCGGCGTCGCCTTCTTCACCGAGATCGTCGGCGCCGGCCCGTCGCGGGCCTGCGACATCCTCGGCATCGCCATGTTCGACTCGGCCGAGATCCGCATCCACCCGACCGGCACCGGCATCTGCCGGCTCGGCACCAAGAGTCAGGGACAGGGGCACGAGACCACCTACGCCCAGATCATCGCGACCGAGCTCGGCCTCGCCGCCGACGGCATCACGGTGGAGGAGGGCAACACCGACACCGCGCCCTACGGGCTGGGCACCTACGGCTCGCGCTCGACGCCGGTGTCGGGTGCGGCCACCGCCATGGCCTGCCGCAAGATCAAGGCCAAGGCGCAGATGATCGCCGCCTACATGCTCGAGGTGCACGACGACGACGTCGAGTTCGACATCGATCGCTTCCGCGTCAAGGGCAACCCGGAGCGCTTCAAGACGATGAAGGAGATCGCCTGGGCCGCCTATCACGAGGTGCCGCCCGGCATGGAGCCCGGTCTCGAGGCGGTGAACTACTACGACCCGCCCAACATGACCTATCCGTTCGGCGCCTACATCTCGGTGGTCGATATCGACGTCGACACCGGCGAGACCAAGGTCCGCCGTTTCTACGCCCTCGACGATTGCGGCACCCGCATCAACCCGATGATCATCGAGGGCCAGATTCACGGCGGCCTCACTGAGGCCTTTGCCATCGCCATGGGCCAGGAGATCCACTACGACGACGACGGCAACGTCACCAGCGCCTCGTTCCTCGACTATTTCCTGCCGACGGCGGTGGAGACGCCAAAATGGGAGACCGACTGGACGACGACGCCCTCGCCGCATCACCCGATCGGCGCCAAGGGCGTGGGCGAAAGCCCCAACGTCGGCGGCGTGCCGTGCTTCTCCAACGCGGTTAACGACGCTTTCGCTTTCCTCGGCGCGAGCCATATATCCATGCCACACGACCATTGGCGCACCTGGGAGGCGGCCGAGAAGTTGGGATTGCACGCGTAGGCCCCGAATTTGTGTGGTGGGGCGGCGTGTTATGATGTGACATGGCCCTGACCCGCGAGGCCATTGCCGAAAAGCTTGCCGCGGTCGGCTACATCGCCGACCGCGATCTCGCCACCGCACTGTGGCTGATGGACCTCCTCAAGCGGCCGTTGCTGCTGGAAGGCGAGGCCGGCGTCGGCAAGACGGAGGTCGCCAAGGCGCTCGCCGCCCTCCATGGCGCCGAGCTGATCCGCCTGCAGTGCTACGAGGGGCTCGACCAGAACGCCGCCCTCTACGAGTGGAACTACCAGCGCCAGCTGCTCGCCATCAAGACGCGCGAGGGCGAGGATCCCGAGGTCATCGAGGAGCACATCTTCGCCGAGGAGTATCTGCTCGAACGGCCGCTGCTCGCCGCCATCCGCCGGCTCGAGCCGCCGGTGCTCCTGATCGACGAGGTCGACCGCGCCGACGAGGAATTCGAGGCTTTCCTGCTCGAGCTGCTCTCCGACTTCCAGGTCTCGATCCCCGAACTCGGCACCATCACCGCGACGGCGATTCCGCGCGTGGTGCTCACCTCGAACGGGACGCGGGAATTGTCGGACGCGCTGCGCCGCCGCTGCCTCTACCATTACGTCGACTTCCCCGACGTCGATCGCGAGGCGCGCATCATCCTCGCCCGCCAGCCCGACATCGACACCGCGCTCGCCCTCCAGGTCGCCAACATGGTGGCGGCGATCCGCAAGGAGGATCTCAGGAAGGTGCCGGGCGTGGCGGAGACCCTCGACTGGGCGGCGACGCTTGTCGGCCTCGGCATCCACGACATTCGCCGCGAGCCGGAAGCCGTCCACGACACGCTGATCTGTGTGCTCAAGACCCACGAGGACCGGGCCCAGGTGACCCGTGAGGTTAGCGACCGCCTGCTCGGCAAGGTGGCCTGAGATGATCGCCAGCGCAGGCGCGCCGGCTCGCCCGGCGGAACCACAGGGCGCGCTCGGCGCCGACCTCCGCCGTCGTCTGACCGGCTTCGTCCATACGCTGCGCGACAACGGCTACTCGGTCGGGCTTGCCGAGACCGGTGACGCGCTTGCCGTCCTCGCCTCGCCCGCCGGGCGACAGATCTCGGCGCTGAAGCCGGCGCTGCGCGGCCTCTTCTCGGCGACCCGCTCGGACTGGCGTCGTTTCGACGAGATCTTCGACGCCTACTGGAGCCGCCGCGGCGTCCATCGCTTCCAGTCGGCGCCCGCCGCCAACGCCGGCCGGGCGCTGGACCGCCGCCGCGCGTCCATGCAGCCGCCGCCCGCCGGGCCGTCGGGCCTGCCCGACCACACCCGCCGCGGCGACGGGCCGGAGGTGGAGAGCGAGGCGGACGGTCGCGGCCGTCGCGAAGGCGCCTCGCCCACCGCGGCGCTCACCTCCGCCGACATGCGCCACATCGTCGATCCGGACGAGGTCGCGCGGGCGCACGCGCTGGCGGCCCGGCTCGCCCGGCACATGCGGGCGCGGCTGGTGCGCCGCGAGCAGGCGCGGCGGCGCGGCCGCCGGCTCGATTTTCGCCGCACCATCCACCGCAGCATCTCCCACGGCGGCACGCCGATCGACCTGGTCTGGCGGCGGCGCAAGGAGAAGCCGTTGCGCCTGGTGCTGCTGCTGGACGCCTCCGGCTCGATGAGCCTCTACACCGCCTTCTTCGTCCGCTTCCTGCACGGCGTCGTCGACGCGTTTCACGAGGCGGAGGCGTTCGTGTTTCACACCCGCCTGGTGCACGTGTCGCCGTCGCTGCGCGACCGCAAGGTCGCCCGCGCCGTCGACCGCCTGTCGCTGCTCGCCGCCGGCATCGGCGGCGGCACCCGCATCGGCGAATGCCTTGCCGCCTTCAACCGCTGGCACGCCAAGCGCGTGATCAATTCGCGCACCGCCGTGATCATCGTGTCGGACGGCTACGACACCGGAGAGCCCGACGCGCTTGCCGCCGAGATGCGCCGGCTGCGCCGCCGCTGCCGGCGCATCGTCTGGCTCAATCCGTTGATCGGATGGAAGGACTATTCCCCGGAAGCGCGCGGCATGCAGGCCGCGCTTCCCTACGTCGACCTGTTCGCGCCGGCCCACAATCTGGAGAGCCTCGCCGCGCTCGAACCCTATCTTGCCAGGATCTGACGCCATGCCCCACTCTCCCGACATTCTCGAACTGGTGTCGACCATGCGGGCCAAGGGTGAACCGTTCGCCCTCGCCACCGTCGTGCGCACGGTGTCGGCGACCGCCGCCAAGGCCGGCGCCAAGGCCGTGATCCGCCCCGACGGCACGATTTCGGAAGGCTGGATCGGCGGCGGCTGCGCCCGCGCCGCCGTGCTCAAGGCCGCCAGGGAGGCGCTCGCCGACGGCCACACCCGCCTCGTCTCCATCCAGCCGAACGATCTCCTGGAGGAGCGTGGCGTCGCCGCCGGCGACGAGCGCGAGGGCATCCGTTTTGCCAGGAACTCCTGCCCGAGCCAGGGCACCATGGACATTTTCGTCGAGCCGGTGCTGCCGCGACCGGAGATCGTGGTGTGCGGCTCGAGCCCGGTGGCCGTCGCCGTCGCCGACCTCGGCCGGCGCCTCGGCTTCGTAATGACCGCGTGCG
>CAZSWL010000268.1:0-5118 GCA_964610725.1 uncultured Bauldia sp. | reverse complement strand
CGTCGCGGCGCCGTCGCGCGCTGGCGCATCTCGCGAATCACCGGCGAGAACCGTTCGACGTGACCGACCTGGAGGACGACCCCGCGCTTGTCGGCGCGGGCGACCAGAGCGCGGGCGGATGCGGCGGCGTCGGCGATCGGCTTTTCGACGAGCACGTGGATGCCGGCATCGACGAGGGCGCCGGCGACTGCGGCGTGCTCGCGCGCCGGCACGACCACCGAAACCGCGTCGACCCGGCCGATCAGGTCGCGATAATCCTGGAAAGGCGCGCCCCCGAACTGGGCGGCGGCGCTGCCGGCACGCTCTGCGTCGACATCGGCCACGGCGACCAGTTCCACGCCGGCATGCGCCGCATAGTGACGGGCATGATACCGCCCGAAGCAGCCGAGACCGACCACGCCGACTTTGATGACCCCGTCGCCCACCGATGCCGTCCGGGCTTTACCTTCCCCATTTACTCGTGACGGTCACCGCTCCCCGTCAAGACTCATGTCTAACCCATTTGCCGGCAAAGGCGAAATCCACTGCTGCCGGCGCCCAATAACAATTTGCTGCATTGCGCAACAGCCTGCGAGCGGGCCGGGGTAGACCCAATCACGGTGCGGGCGGGCGGGGGCGCCCGACCGGGAGGGAATACGAGGCCAATCGCGGGCTGCCGGAGTCGGATCGGCGGCTGCGGCCGCCGATGAGCAAAGGCGAATCTGGTGCGGTCGAGAAGACTCGAACTTCCACGGGTTTTACCCCACAGCGACCTCAACGCTGCGCGTCTACCAATTCCGCCACGACCGCATGAAATCGGCGCCTCATGTAACAAATCGGGATTGGCCTTACAAGGCGACGGCGGCGGCCTCAGACCCGTCCGAAAGCCCTGCGCAGCTCGCCTTTGGCCCGTTCCAGCACCTGCCGGCGGTCGGCCGCGAGGCCGCTGCCGGCGCGGTTGATGTAGAAGTTGAGCATCGACATGGCCGACCGGAAGGGCGTGCCCTTGCGACGGGTGCTCGCCTCCGCCGAGCGTTTGAGCGAGCGGGCGATCAAGGCCGGATCGTCCCAGGTGAACACCCCCTCTTCCAGGTCGAGCGCAACGCTGTGCTCGGTCACCTCCTGCGACCAGTACCTGGGCTGCGACCCAGTCTTCTGCCGGCTTTTGGCGGGCATGTTCAGCGGCTCCTTTCCGGCCCATATAGGGGGTTAACCGAGGATTGGCATGGACACGATCACATCTGAGGACCGCGCCCGCACGATGCTGCCACGCGGCCCGGAGGCGGTCGACTGGGCGGCGGCCGGCAAAGCGGTCGCCTACCCGGATGCCGTCGCCGCCATGGAGCGCCGCGCCGAGGCGATCCGCGCGGCGGGCGCGCCGGAGATGGCGTGGCTGGTCGAGCACCCGCCGCTCTACACCGCCGGCACCAGTGCCAGGGACGGCGACCTCGTCGCTCCGGACCGCTTTCCCGTCTACCGCAGCGGGCGCGGCGGCCAGTACACCTACCACGGTCCCGGCCAGCGGGTGGTCTATCTGATGCTCGACCTCACCCGCCGCCAGCCCGATCTCAGGCTGTTCGTGCGCACCCTGGAGGAGTGGATCATCGCGGCGCTGGCCGACTTCGGCGTCGCCGCCGGTCGCCGTGACAACCGGGTCGGCATCTGGGTGCCGCGCCCCGACAAGGGGCCCGACCGCGAGGACAAGATCGCCGCCATCGGCATCCGCGTGCGTCGCTGGGTGACCTTTCACGGCGTGTCGCTCAACGTCGCCCCGGACCTCGAGCACTATTCCGGCATCGTGCCGTGCGGGATAGTGAGCCAAGGGGTGACCAGTCTGGCCGATCTCGGCGTCACCGCAGCGATGGCCGACGTCGACGCGGCGCTCAGGCGCGAATTCGAGGTCCGTTTCGGCAAGACCGCTACTGGGTCGGCAACACCATGAAGCGGGTGAGCGGCGGGCCGGAGTAGTCGGACGGCACCACCGCGGTGACGCTGGCGCCGAGCGGGCCGCGGTCGCAGGCAGCGGCGACGGCGTCGACCGCCCCATCCTCGCCGACGAAGACCGCCTCGACCGAACCGTCGCTGCGATTCCTCACCCAGCCGGCAAGGCCATGCCGCATCGCCTCATCCGCGACCCAGGCGCGATAGCCGATGCCCTGGACCCGGCCCTCGATGCGCAGGTGGATTGATTTCATGCGGGCCTCCCGCCCTCGGCCACCTTCTCCGCCACGATGATTTGCGAGGGCACCAGCATCTGCACCACCGTTTCGCGATAGCGGACCTGCCAGCGATCCCGCGTCAGCCGCGGCACCAGCGACACCGGTCGGCAGCCGCCGACGGCCGCAGGCATGCGCTTGCGCAACCATCCCCACAGGCGGGCCACCGTCCGCGCGGCACCGTGGTCAGGGCAGGTGAGGCCGACAATGCCAAGCAGGCCGCCCGGATTCAGCACCCGATAAGCTTCACCGAGGAAAAGCGCCGTATCCTCATCTTCCAGCAGATCAAGCACGTAGACCGAGAGAAGCCGGTCGAAGACGCCGTCGCCGACCGGCAAGACCGGCGGTCCGGCCGTTCGCACGATCAGCGCCCGCTCCTGCCATGGCGCGAGCGACGCGCGGGCAAGGGTGACCATGGTCTCGCTGATATCGAAACCGACGTAGATGCTCTCGCGCGGCATCGTCTTTTCGAGCAGACGCCTGCCCAGCCGACCCGTCCCGCATCCGAATTCGCCAACGCGGCGGGCGCGATCGAGCTCAGCTTCCCGGACCAGCGCCGCGACGGCGCGGTCTTCGTACCACCGCTGCGTGTCCTGAAACCGCCCCAGCCGATCGTAGAAGCGCTTTGCGTCCGCGTACGAGAACGTTGCGGCCGGCATGTCCGTCTCCGGGTGCGTGGGCAAGCGCGGTCAAGCACCTAGCCGGACAGACGATAGTGGGCGGGGCCGGCGCGGCCGTCGCCGACATCGCCGAGCGGGACCGCCTCAGCGGTGGGCGCAAACGGCTTGCGGAAGGTGAAGGCGTAGGCCGTCGGGCCATAGCGCTCGAGATGGGCGAGCCGACGGCGGCCGTCGATCAGCTCGGGGATGGTCCCCTCCCCGATCCACCACAGCGCCATATAGGTGGCGCCGAACAGATCGAACCACTCCTTGCGCCGCTGCACGAAGCGGCGATGGAGGCTGCGATAGACGAACTCGTAAAGCGTCTCCAGCGAGGTCCACACCGACATGTTGAGCAGGATGGTGGGATCGTCGAAGGCGGAAATCTGCGTCGCGTTGCCGGTCTCGTCCTTCAGGCGCCAGACAAAGCCCGGGCTCGCCTCGGCAAGCGCGTTGATCCGGTCGAGGTTATCGACGAAATCGGCGACGCGCGGGTCGTCAAGCGGATAGAGGAGACGGCCGACGTTGATCTGGGCGATGTGCATGGCGGATCTCCCGAGGTCCTGCAGTCATTCAAACTCCATGATCACGTCGTCGACCGCAAGGGTGTCGCCGGCGGCGGCCGTAAGCCGAGCGACGGTGGCGTCGCGCTCGGCACGCAGCACGTTCTCCATCTTCATCGCCTCTACGACGGCAAGTGGCTGGCCGGCCCTGACCGCCTGACCCGGCGCCACGTCGATGCGCACCACAACGCCGGGCATCGGGCAGCGCAGCAGCTTGGCGGCGTCAGAGACGTGTTTCTCGGGCATGAGACGCGCAAGCTCCGCCACGTGGGGAGCCATCACCCGGACGGCAACGGTGACACCGCGGCAGGACAGGATGAGGCCGCCACCGTCACGGTGCACCTGCGCGACGATCGCCTCTCCGCCGACGGTGCCGGCCCACACCGGCTCGCCCGGCCGCCAGTCGGACACCACCGGGCGCGGCCGGCCGCGCCCGCTGCGGATGGCGACGGAACCGTCCGCCGAGACGTGAGCGGTGAGCACGACATCGTCTTCGCCGATCGCCACCACGAAGCCGCGGCGCCCCGACAACTTGCCGGCGATCCGGCCCGGCAGGGTGGCCGACCGCCGCTCGTCACCGACGGCGATGGCGACGGCAACCATCGCCAGGCGCTCGCGCATGGCGGCGTCCGCAGGGGTCGCGGTTCCATCGGCAAACTCCTCGGCGATGAAGTCGGTCGACAGGCGCCCTTCCCGCCAGCGCCGGTTGGCCATCACCGCCGCCAGGAAGGCACGATTGCTGGCGACACCGTCGACGACGAAACGCTCGAGCGCATCGGCCATCGCGTCGGTAGCGGCGTTCCGGTCGGCGTCGTGAACGATGAGCTTGGCGATCATCGGGTCGTAGTGGATGGAAATCTCCGCGCCTTCCCGGACACCGCTGTCGATGCGGATGGCGGTGGTGCCGTTGCGGCCGACCGGCGGCGGCCGGTAGCGCGTCAACCGCCCGATCGCCGGCAGGAAGCCGCGGCCGGGGTCCTCCGCATAAAGGCGGGCCTCGATCGCCCAGCCGTCGTGACGGACGTCGCTCTGGGCGAAAGCGAGCGGCTCGCCGGCCGCGCTCCGGATCATCAGCTCGACGAGGTCGAGCCCGGTGACCGCCTCGGTGACCGGGTGCTCGACCTGCAGGCGGGTATTCATCTCGAGGAAATAGAAGCGGCCGTCGCGATCCATGATGAATTCGACGGTGCCGGCCGAGTCGTATCGGACGGCTTCGGCGAGCGCCACCGCCTGGCGGCCCATTGTCTCGCGCAGGCGCGCATCGACCGCCGGCGACGGTGCTTCCTCGATGACCTTCTGATGGCGCCGCTGCAGCGAGCACTCACGCTCGCCGAGATGAACGACGTTGCCGTGCCCGTCGCCGAGCACCTGCACCTCGATGTGACGCGGGCTCTCGACGTAGCGCTCGATGAACACGCGCTCGTCGCCGAAGGCGGCCCGCGCCTCCGCGCGCGCCGAGCGCACGCCGGCGGCGACCTCGGCATCGGTGAAGGCGACCCGCATGCCTTTGCCGCCGCCGCCGGCCGACGCCTTGATCATCACCGGCAGACCGACGTCAGCGGCCGCCGCGATCGCGTCGCTGTCGTTGTCGACCGTGCCGAGATACCCGGGGATGGTGGAGACGCCGGCGTCGGCGGCGAGCTTCTTCGATTCGATCTTGTCGCCCATGGCGGCGATGGCGCCCGGATGCGGGCCGATGAA
>CAZSWL010000267.1:0-5171 GCA_964610725.1 uncultured Bauldia sp. | reverse complement strand
GGAGCACGACGGCATCATCTGCACCGGCGAGACCTACAAGACCGCCGTGAAGCTGACCTTCGCCAAGGGCGCCTCGCTCCCGGACCCGTCAGGCCTGTTCAATTCCAGCCTCGAAGGCAACGCCCGCCGCGCCATCGATATCCATGAGGGCGGCAAGATCGATGAAAAGGCGCTGAAGGCGCTCATCCGCGCCGCCGTGGCGTTGAACACGTCGTCGCTCCGACAGGCGTAGCTGCGGTATCGTCGATTGACGGCAGCGTCGCCGGCAATCGGGCCCAAGTCTCGCAGGTCGCCGGTCAGGCCTGATACTGCTCGTCGCCGACCTGCTCCAGCCAATCGACCGTCTTGCCGTCGAGCGCCTCGTGGATGGCGATGTGGGTCATGGCGGTGGTCGGCGATGCGCCGTGCCAGTGCTTCTCGCCCGGCGGGAACCAGACCACGTCGCCGGGTCGTATCTCCTCGACCGGCCCGCCCTCGCGCTGGGCGCGCCCGCACCGGCGGTGACGATCAGCGTCTGGCCGAGCGGATGGGTGTGCCACGCGGTGCGCGCCCCGGGCTCGAAGGTGACGCTGGCGCCGGCGACGCGGGCCGGATCGGGCGCGCTGAACAGGGGATCGATGCGGACCGCGCCGGTGAACCAGTCCGCCGGTCCCTTGCCCGATGGCTGGGCACCGCTGCGTTTGATCTCCATCGCCGTCTCCTTCCGATTGGGGCCGCGGCAAGCGTAGCCCGGATGGAGCACAGCGCAATCCGGGGTCTGCCGTCCTGATCGCAGTCGCCCCCGCATTTCTCTTCACGACTGGCCTCGGCCCACATGCCGGTTTCTTGTCTCCAACTGGAATTGGTTGTTCCATCGCAACGCGAAACGTCTCGATTGACGGCGGGGAGCTTTGCACTGCTAATGCCGCTCGCCGGAGCTGTCGATTTCGAAAGCCGGTCGACGATGGGTGTTGCCGTGGCAGCAAGCACAGATTCGGCTGAAACGCTCACCTTCCTGTTTACGGATCTCGAGGGCAGCACCCGTCTCTGGGAGAAATTCCCGGATGCGATGAAGGACGCCCTGAAGCGCCACGACGCGATCCTGACAACGGCGATCGAGGCGTCGGGCGGGCAGGTCATCAAGTCCACCGGCGACGGCACGATGGCGGTCTTCGCGAGCGCCATCGAAGCCACGGCGGCCAGCCTCAACGCCCAACGCGACCTGGCGAGGGAGCAATGGTCTGAAACCGGGCCGTTGCGCGTGCGGATGGGGCTGCACTCGGGGCTGGCGCAACAGAGGGCGGACGATTTCTTCGGTCCGACAGTCAATCGGACCGCCCGGATCATGGCCGCGGGGCACGGAGGCCAGGTCCTGCTTTCGGCGTCGGCTGCGTCACTTGCCGTCGAACAACTGCCGACGGGTGCAAGCCTGCTCGATCTTGGCGAGCATCGTCTTAAGGACCTCGGTCGGGCGGAGCACGTCTTTCAACTCGTCCACCCCGATTTGCCGTCGACCTTCCCGGCGCTCACCACTCAGAGTCCGGCAGGGGCCAACATGCCGGTCAGGGCAGCGGCTTTTATCGGTCGTCGAACGGAACTGAGCCAGGTCGGGGAGCGTCTACAGGACGCCTCGGTTCGTCTGCTGACCTTGGTGGGGCCGGGAGGAACCGGCAAGACGACGCTGGCGATCAAGGCTGCCGAGGAGACTTCATCACGCTTCCCCGATGGCGTGTCCTTTGTCGACCTTTCGTCGGCGCGCGACACCAACGCCCTGCTCGTCGGCATCGCGCGGGCAATCGGGGTCGGCGAGGTCGTCGATCAACCGTTGCAGGAAGAAATCGCGAGGCGCCTGCGCGATCGACGCTTGCTGCTTATTCTGGACAATTTCGAGCAGGTCACCGAAGCGGCCGGGACTGTGGCACAGCTGCTCGGCGGTTGCCCAATGCTCAAAGTGCTGGCGACCAGCCGCGAGGCGTTGCATGTGCGGGCCGAGCATGTCTATCCGGTTCAGCCGCTGGCTCTTCCTCCCGTCGGCAAAACGGATGTGTCCGCAGAGCAGCTTCAAGGCTGTGAAGCCGTACAACTCTTCGTCGACCGCGCCCAGGCGATCCGGCCCGACTTCCAGCTCAGCGATGACAACGCCGCGGCTGTCGCCGAGATTTGCCGCCGGCTGGACGGTTTGCCTCTGGCGATCGAACTGGCCGCGGCTCGACTGCGCCTCCTCTCACCGGACGCGCTCCTGGAACAACTGCAAAACCGGCTGAAGCTCCTGCGAAGCGGGCCGCGCGACCTGCCGGAGCGCCAGCAAACGCTGCGGGCGGCGATGGATTGGAGCTACGACTTGCTCAAGCCCGAGGAGCGACGGCTGTTCGAGTTGCTGGCCGTGTTTGCTGATGCGGACATTCCCGATGTCGAGGCCGTGGCGGCGCGACTGGACGCCGTCGACGGCGTGGACGCGGACGTCTTCGACGGGCTTGCCAGCCTGATCGAGAAGAGCCTGGTCCGTCAGGTCGACGTTGATGGCGAGCCGCGGGTGGCGATGCTGGAGACGATCCGCGAGTTCGCCGCCGATCGGCTGGAACAGCATGCCGACTTCAGTGCGCGCGCCCGGCGAGCCCACGCCGCCCACTACGCCGAATTTGCAAGCCGCATGCTGGCGGATCTGACCGGCAGCCGACGCGCAGACGCGCTGGCGGCGATGGCCGCCGAGGTCGGAAACCTCCGCATCGCCTGGCGCTACTGGGTGGCCGCCGCCGACCTTGGGCAACTTGAGAAACTGGCGGAAAGCCTGCTGATCCTGAACGATGCCCGCAGCTGGTACCTCGACACGGTCGGCCTGACCACTGACATGCTGTCGGTGCTGTCCAAGCACTCGTCGTCGCCGGAGCGGATCAGCCAGGAGATCTCGTTGAGGACAAGCCTGGCGCGCGCGCTGTTGGCAACCAAGGGCTTCACGCCGGAGGTCGAGGAAGCCTTCGCCGGCGTCGTCGAGCTGTTCGAACGCGGCGCGGACGTGCGTCAGCAGTTCTCGGTGTTGCGGGGGCTCCTCAGCCTCTACCAATTCCGCGGACAGGTGGACAAGTCGGCGCATCTCGGAGCGGAGATCCTGGCGCTGGGCGAGCGCGAGAACAACCCGAGAATGCGGATCGACGGACATCTCGCGCTGGGGGTGTCCAAGATGTTCGTCGACGACCTGGAGGGCGGTCTGCGTCATTTGGACAGCGCGATCGCCCTGTTCGCCGCCGTTCCTGCGCACGCTTTTGGTCGCCGGGTGGGGAATGATCCGCGCATCGCTTGCTACACGACCTCGGCTCTGACCCTGTGGCTGCTGGGACTTCCAGATCGTGCCGTCGGGCGCGCAAACGACGCGCTGACGCTGGCGGCCGAGCTTGACCATCCGTTTTCGTCAGCCTTCGCCCGCTTCCACTCTGGCCTGCTCCACCTGTGGCGTCGCGAACCGGAAATTGTGCTCGACCGCGCAGCCGGTCTGCTCGAAGTCGCCGAACACCACGACCTGAAAATCTGGTCAGCGGTGGGAACCTGCCTCAAGGGCGCCGCGCAGACCGGGCTTGGTCGATTCGAGGAGGGTCTGGCCGATATTCGCAGAGGCATGGAACTCTATCAGGGGCTCCGCTCGCCGCCGATCTTCTGGGGGATGCTGCTCTTCATCCAGGCCGGTGCCAGCCACATCGCCGGGCGCTCGGGCGAGGCCATCGCGCCGATTGACGCGGCCATCGAAATGATGAGCCCCGGAGAGGGTGCGACGGTGCTGCCCGAGTTCCGCATCTTGAAGGGCGACGTACTGGCGGCATTTGCAACAGCCGGCACGCGCGACGTCTCCGAAGCCGCGCACTGCTACCAGTTGGCCTTCGACCATGCTTGCGACCTGAAGGCGCGGATGTCACAGCTTCGCGCCGCGACGAGGCTTTGCCGGATTCGACGCGCCGAAGCCGAGCGGGAAGCGTCCGTGCGCGTGCTCCGCTCAGTCTATGCAACGTTCACCGAAGGATTCGCGACCGCGGACCTGAGCGAGGCGCGGGACGCCCTGGCCGCCGCCGCGCCCATGCAGCCCCCCGCTGTGTGACGCACGGCGTCGCAGCCGAGCCAGCCTCCGCTGGAGCCTGCCCCGCCCTCACCGCGGTGGAGGATGACGGTGTGTTGGTTGCCGGCCGGCGTGGGCGCCCCCTCACTCAACGCAAAGACCAGAAGTAGCCCGGATGGAACGCAGCGCAATCCGGGGGTCAACCTCGCAGCCCGACCTGTCACCCCGGCGCGCGAGGCTGGCTTGCCCTTTTTCTTGCGCTGTGCGCTTGCTTGCCGGGTGGCACCTGTGAATGTTGGGGGGATTTATGGCCTCGACACGCCGAACCGCTCTCTTCGCGGGACTGTTCTTCATCGGCACGTTCGTCTTCTCGATCCCGGGGTTGATCCTCTACGGACCGATACTGAACGACGTGAACTACGTTGTCGGCGCGGGTGCCGACAGCCAAATCTATCTCGGCGCCTTCCTGGAAATCCTCACAGCCATCGCGAACATCGGTACCGCCGTGGTGCTGTTTCCGGTCCTCAAACGCGCCAGCGAAAGCGGTGCTCTCGGCTACGTGGCAAGCCGCGTCCTGGAATCCACGGTGATCGTTGTCGGTCTGATAAGCCTCCTCGCCGTCGTGACCTTGCGGCAGGACTTCGGCGCCGCCGCCGGGGGAAATTCGGAGTTCTATGTCACCATCGGCAAATCGCTCGTCGCGCTGCATGACTGGACGTTCCTGCTCGGACCCGCGTTCTGTGCCGGGTTCGGCAACGGCATCCTCCTCGGCTACCTGATGTACCGCTCGCAGCTGGTTCCTCGGCCGTGGGCAGTCTTTGGAATGATTGCGGGCTCGATCGCCTTTGCCTCGGCGACGGCGGTGCTGTTTGGCGCCTACGAGCAGGTATCGTCGGTCTCGTTCCTGTTCACGACCCCGGAGATCGTCTGGGAGCTGTTCCTTTGCATCTACCTGACGTTCTTCGGCTTCAGGCCAGCCCCCATCCTCGGCAACGCTTGACTCGTTTTGCAGTTGGCCCAGCTCCAGTCATCCTCCGGCCTGAGCGGAGGATCGGCCGGGCAAGGGCCCATCGCCCGACGATTCATCGCGGCAAACGATCCTCCGCTGGAGCTTGCTCCCGACCTGATCGGGGGCGTGTTCCATCCGGCT
>CAZSWL010000266.1:0-5348 GCA_964610725.1 uncultured Bauldia sp. | reverse complement strand
GCATCCTTGGTTTTGAGGTCAGGACCTGATCAAGGTCGCGGCGGCGCCGGGGTCCGGCGCCGCCGGTCGGCCGGCGTTAGCTGGTCAGGTAGTTGAGCGGGTTGACGGGCTTGGCGCCCTTGCGCAGCTCGAAGTGGACCTGCGGCGAGGTCACCGACCCGCTCATGCCGGCGTGGGCGATGACCTGGCCGCGCTTGACGTTGTCGCCGCGCTTGACGAGCAGGTCCTCGTTGTGGGCATAGGCCGAGACCCAGCCGTCGGCGTGGCGGATGAGGATGAGGTTGCCGTAGCCTTCGAGCTCGTTGCCGGCGTAGATGACGGTGCCCGCCTCGGCCGCCTTGACCGAGGTGCCCTCCGGCACCGCCAGATTGATGCCGTCGTTGCGCTCGCCGTTCGGCTTGCTGCCGAAGCCGGAGATGATGCGCCCGCGCACCGGCCAGCGGAACGAGGTGCCATCGGCCGAGGCGGGGTCGGCGGTCTCTGCGATCGCCGCGGCGGCGACGGCCGTCGTCGGCACCGCGGTCGTCTCCTGCGGCATGGCCGGAACGGGCGGCGCCTTGAGCTTGCCGCTGTCGGCGACCGGTGAGCCGGTTGCGGCGGTTTCGGCCGGCGACTTCAACTTGATCATCGGTTCGGCCGAGGCGATGCGGGTCGGCTTCGGCTTGGCCGGCGCGTAGGCCAGCGCCGCCGAGGAAGCGCCGGCCGGCAGCTTCAGGGCCTGACCGATGCGAATCTGGTCGGCGGAGGTAAGCCCGTTGAGCGCCACCAGATCGTTCACGTTGGCCCCGGAACGACGGGCGATCGAATAGAGCGTGTCGCCGGAACGGACGACATAGGTCCCCGTCCCGGCCGTGATCGCCGGTGCGGGTGCGATGCGTGCCGGCGGAGCAGCCGGCGCGCTCGGCGCGGCTTCGGCCATCCGTGTGACCCGGTGCGGGATGACCAGAATACGGCCCGGCACGATCTGGTTCGCGCTGCTCAACTGGTTGGCGTTGAGCAGTTGCATCGGCGGCACGCCGTATCTGGCGGTGAGGCTGGCGAGCGTGTCGCCGGGAGCGACGGTGATCACCTGGCCGCCGACGGCGGACCAGGCGTAGGTGTCGCCGAGGCTGTCGCTCGGCAACGCCGCCGGTTGCTCGTTGGCGGCAACGTAGGTCGTGGCCGGCGGCGGCAGGGCGACCCGGCTGACCGAAGCGTTGGCGACCGGCGCCGGCATCGGTTGATCGGTCGAGCCGATGATCTCGCGCTGGTTGGCGGTCGACCCGGTGAACAGACCGCTGTGGAAACGGGAAGAGCTGCAGGAGGCTGCCGTGGCGGCAAGCACGGCGACGGTCAAGACCTTGCACGCGGTCGCCGACCGGAACGCAAATACGGGATTACGCATCGCTCAACTCACGCCAAACTCAGGATACTGGCGCGAGTTAACACCGGTAACGTTGACAAACGCTTAAGCGGCGCGCGTCACAGGTGTTCGGCGACGCCGGCGATCAGCGGCACGAAGCGCACGTCGGCAAGCGTCGTCGCGGTGAATCCCTCTTCGTCGCGCTCCAGCCGGGTGAGCTTCTGCACCTCCTCGCCCGGCCCGATCGGCATGACGATGACGCCGCCGACCTGCACCTGCTCCATGAGCGCCGCAGGCACCTCCTCGCCGGCGGCGGTGACGATGATGCGGTCGAACGGCGCCTCATCCGGCCAGCCGGCCATGCCGTCACCCACGGCGGTGACGACGTTGGCCAGCCGCAGCGTCTTGAAGCGCGACTCGGCGGCGGCGACGAGCGTGCGGAAGCGGTCGATGGTGTAGACGCGCCGCGCCAGCCCGGCGAGCACGGCGGTCTGGTAACCGGTGCCGGTGCCGACCTCGAGCACGCGGTCATGGTCGCCGACGTCGAGCGCCGCCGTCATCATGGCGACGATCACGGGCGCGGTCAGCATCTGGCCGCAATCGATGGGCAGCGCCCGCTCGGCGTAGGCTTCGGCGCGCCAGTCGGCAGGGACGAAAACGTCGCGCGGCACCGACTCGATCGCCGCCACCACACGCTGGTCGGTGATGCCGGCCTGTCTGAGCCGCAGGATGAGGTCGGCGATCCGGACCCGACGCTGCTCTTGCCTGGTGGAATGGTCGGCCACGGCTCAGCTTCCCGCGAAGTGGCGCCCGAGCGCCTCGCCGACATCGCGGGCGGTCATGTCGAGGCGGAGCGGCGTGATGGAAATCGCCCCCCTGTCGAGCGCCTCGATGTCGGTGCCGGCCCCGCCCACCGTCGGCCGCGGTTCGTAGGTCAGCCAGAAATAGGGCATGCCGCGGCCGTCGCGGCGCTCCTCGATGTGCATGCGGTGGGCAAGCCGGCCGAGCTCGGTGACGGAGATGCCGGTGACGGCGTCGGCCGGGCGGCTGGGAAAGTTGACGTTGTAGAGGATGCCGGGCGGGAAGCCGAAGGCCATCAGCTTGTCGACCACCTCGGCGCCGAGGGCGACGGCGGTCTCCCATGGCACCACGCGCTCGCCGTCGTCGTAGCCGCCGGCCTGGCTGAGCGCCAGCGACGGGATGCCGAGCAGCGTGCCCTCGATGGCGCCGGCGACGGTGCCGGAATAGGTGACGTCGTCGGCGACGTTGAGCCCGGCGTTGACGCCGGACAGGATGAGGTCGGGCCGGCTGTCGCGGATCAGGCGACGGACCCCCATGATGACGGCGTCGCTCGGGGTGCCGCGCACGGCGAACTTGCGCTCCGACACCTGACGCAGGCGCAGCGGGTCGTTGAGCGAGAGCGAATGGGAAAGCCCGCTCTGGTCGAACTCGGGCGCCACCACCCACACCTCGTCGGCGAGTGCGGTGGCGATCCGCTCGAGGGCGGTGAGCCCCGGCGAATGGATGCCGTCGTCGTTGGTGAGGAGGATGCGCATTCAGCCGATCTTATCGACCCCGCCCATGTAGGGCCTGAGCACGTCGGGAACGGTGAGCGAGCCGTCCGGGTTCTGGTAGGTCTCCATCACCGCGATCAGGGCACGGCCGACGGCGACGCCGGAGCCGTTGAGGGTGTGGAGAAGCCGCGTGCCCTTGGCCTCCTTCGGGCGGTAGCGCGCCTGCATGCGGCGGGCCTGGAAGTCGCCACAGAGCGAGCACGAGGAAATCTCGCGGTAGGTCCCCTGCCCCGGCAGCCACACCTCGATGTCCCAGGTCTTGGCGGCGGAAAAGCCCATGTCGCCGGTCGCGAGCGTCATGACGCGATAGTGCAGGTCGAGCCGCTTCATCACCTCCTCGGCGCACACCAGCATGCGCTCGTGCTCCTCGACCGACTGTTCGGGCGTGGTGATCGACACCAGCTCGACCTTGTCGAACTGGTGCTGGCGCAGCATGCCGCGGGTGTCCTTGCCGGCGGAGCCGGCCTCGGAGCGGAAGCAGGGCGTCAGCGCGGTGACCCGTCGCGGTAACTCGTCCTCACTAAGGATCGACTCGCGCACGAGGTTGGTCAGCGGCACCTCGGCCGTCGGGATGAGCCAGAGGCGATCGTATGCGTCCGCCACATCGTACCCTGCGACAAGGTCGTTCAGGTCTCTCCGAATCGGCGAATCGATCGGTGCCTCGTCGAGCAGGTCCTTGAAGAGATTTGTCTTTGTCTGACGATCAAGTAGACGAACTGCCGTGAATTGATCCTCGGCAAACTTCGGCAGCTGCCCCGTCCCGAACAGCACCTCGTCGCGCACCAAGAGCGGCGGCGCCACCTCCGTGTAGCCGTGCTCGGTGGTGTGCAAATCGAGCATGAACTGGCCGAGCGCCCGCTCCAGCCGCGCCAGTTGCCCCTTCAGCACCACGAAGCGGGCGCCCGACAGCTTCGCCGCCGTCTCGAAGTCCATGCCGAGCGTCTCGCCCAGCTGAAAGTGCTCCTTGGGGTCGGGCAAGACGCGCTTCTTGCCCCACTCGCGGTAGAGCGCGTTGGCGCGCTCGTCGGCGCCGACCGGCACGTCGGCGGCGGGAATGTTGGGGATATAGGCGAGCGCGTCGTTGAACGACTGCTCGTACTTGCGCCGGGTCTGCTCGTGCTCCTGCAGGGCGACCTTGCGGGTCGAGACCTCGGCCATGAGCTGGGCCGCGGCCAGCTCATCGCCGTCGGCCTTGGCCTTGCCGATCATCCGCGACGCGGCATTCGCCTCCTGCTGGGCCGCCTCGACCCGGCCGATCAGCTCGCGGCGGTCGTAGTCGGCCTGGCGCAGCGCCGCGATGACCTTGGCGCGCTTGTCCTCGGGGCTCGCTGCCGCGGCGATTTCGGCCACCGCCGCCGGCCACGCCTCGCCGAGCTTCGCCAGGAAACCGGCGTCGGGCATCCAGCCGCGGTCGGCGAGCGCCGCCATGAGCGCGTCGGAGGTCTCGCGGATCCATCTGATGTCGAGCATGAAAGAGCCCTGAGCGGCCGACAAACGCGCTCCTCTCCAGGACGGAGAGTCCGGCGCGACCTCAATAAACGCTGAACGGACGCGATGGAAGGGCTGGCCCTAGACCGCCTCCTCGGCGGCGCGCGCCGCTTCCGCCTCGGCGCGCTTGCGCTCGACGTAGCGGACGGCCAGGATCGAGCCCTCGTAGAGCAACAGCGTCGGCACCGCCAGACCGAGCTGCGAGATCATGTCGGGCGGGGTGAGCACCGCCGCGACGATGAAGATCAGCACGACGGCGTAGCGCCGGCCCTTCTTCAGGGTGTCGCTGGTGATGATGCCGACGCGGGCGAGCAGCGTCAGCACCACCGGCAGCTGGAAGGTGATGCCGAAGGCGAGAATGAGCATGGTGATCAGGCTCAGGTACTCGTTGACCTTGGGCAACAGCTCGATGGTCGCCTCGCCGGGGCCGTGCTGCTGCAGCGACAGGAAGAAGCGCATCGCCAGCGGCATCAGCACGAAGAACACCGTCATGCCGCCGATGACGAACAGCACCGGGGTGGCGATCAGGTAGGGCAGGAAGGCGCGGCGCTCGTTCTTGTAGAGGCCGGGAGCGACGAACTTGTAGAGCTGGACGGCGATCGCCGGGAAAGCGATGAACAGCGCGCCGAACATGGCAAGCTTGATCTGGGTGATGAAGAATTCCTGCGGCGCGGTGTAGATCAGCTTGACGTTCTGGGTCGAGCCGGCGGCCCACTCGTACGGCATGATCAGGATGTTGTAGAGGTGCCGGGCGAAGAAGAAGCAGACCACGAAAGCGATCAGCACCGCCACGATCGCCTTGATCATCCGGGTGCGCAGCTCGATGAGATGATCGAGCAGCGGCGCCCGGCTCGCTTCGAGGTCTTCCTCGCGGCCGTCGCTCACGGGTTGGCGTCCCCGGCGGCCGCCGTCGGCGGCGCTACCGGCGCCGCCGGCGCGGTCGC
>CAZSWL010000265.1:0-3837 GCA_964610725.1 uncultured Bauldia sp. | reverse complement strand
CGCGACCCTTCTCAACTGGATTTCGCGCCGCGGCAGCGCCCCTCCTGCCGATGTCGCGTAAACCACGATCGGCCTAGCTCATGGCAATCACGGCGATAGATGCCGGTGCGGCGACCGGCGGCGCAAGCAGGCCTGCCAGTTGAATGCTGATGCCGTCCTCCCTAGCATGAGCGGCGGCGCGCAGAAGGCTGGCAAGGAGGTAGCAGTGGCGAAACACGGCGTCCTCGGGATCAACTTCGATCACATGCACATGGGCGACCTGTTGCGCGAGGTCGCCAACCATCCCGACGCTGAAATCGCCGGTATCTTCGATCCAGACCGCCCGCGAATGGAGACCGCGATCGCCAATTTCTCGATTCCGGAGGACCGGGTGTTCACCGACCTGGAGACCTGCCTGGCGGGAACCGACGCCGACCTTGCGATCGTGTGCTCGGCGACGGCGGAGCACGCCGACTACGTCGAAAAGGTCGCGCCACACGGGCTTAATATCCTCGTCGAGAAGCCGTTCGCGGCGAGCGTTGCCGATGCCCGCCGGATGATCGCTGCGGCGCAGCGCACGGGACGCCGTCTGGCGATCAACTGGCCGCTTGCCTGGTATCCCTGCCACGTCACCGCCAAGCGTCTGGTCGACGAGGGCACTATCGGCCAGTTGGTCGAGGTGCACTACTACGACGGCAACCGCGGCCCCCTCTTCCACCTCGCCGATAAGGTCGAGGTATCGGCCGAGAAGGTCGAGGCGCAGAAGCGCACATCGTGGTGGTACAAGAAGGCTTCCGGCGGCGGCAGCCTGCTCGACTATCTTGGCTACGGGGTGACTCTCGGCACCTGGTTCATGAATGGCGAGGCCCCCGTCGAGGTGACCGCCGTCGTCGACCAAACTCCCGGTATCGAGGTCGACCAGCATTCGATCACGGTCGGTCGCTACGCCCGCGGGTTGTCGAAATTCGAGACGCGCTGGGGAACGCTGACCGATCCGTGGACCCAGCAGCCGCAGCCGAAATGCGGCTTCGTGCTGGTCGGCAGCGACGGCAGCATCTCGAGCTACGACTACGAGGACCATGTGACCTTGCAGACCCGACAGGCGCCGGCGCCGCGGAACGTGCCGGTCGACGCGCTTCCGTCGGGCCATCGTGCGCCGATCGAATACATGCTCGCTCGCCTCGACGACGGCGGCGCCATCACCGGGCCGCTCGACCCCGCCCTCTGCCTGACCGCCCAGCGCATCGTCGACAGCGCTATCCTGTCGGCCTCGACCAAGCGCACCGTCGCGCTGGTCGCATGAGCAAGACCCCCGACCTCGACACCTACGCACTGAAGGCGAAAGCCGCAGCCGAGGTCGCCGCGCCCGAGCTGCCCTACAGACCGCCACAGCCGAATCGCCTACGGCCGCGGATCGCGCTCGTCGGGGCGGGCGGTATTTCCGCCGCCCATCTCGATGCCTATCGCACCGGCGGATTCGACGTCGCGGTGATCTGCAGCCGAACGCTCGCCAACGCAGAGGCGCGCCGGGACGCCTTCTTTCCCGACGCCGAGGCCACCGATGACATCGACGGCACGCTGGCCCGCGACGATATCGCGGTGGTCGACCTCACGCCGCATCCCGTCGAGCGACAGGTGCTCATGGAAACGGCCCTCAGGGCGGGAAAACACGTGCTCAGCCAGAAGCCTTTCGTCCTCGACCTCGACGATGGGGCGCGGCTGGCGGATCTTGCCGACGAGAAGGGCGCGATCCTCGCGGTCAACCAGAATGGCCGGTGGGCGCCGCACTTGGCCTGGATGCGGGAGGCGGTGCATGCCGGGCTGATCGGCGACCTGCACACCTGCGATGTCAGCATCCATTGGGATCACAGCTGGATCGCCGGCACGCCGTTCGAGGCGATCGACGATCTGGTCCTGTACGACTTCGCCATTCACTGGTTCGATTTCTTGACGAGTCTGATCGGCGCCGGTGCCCGCTCCGTGTCCGCCATTGCCTCCCGGGCGACCGGCCAGAGCGTCCGCCCGCCGTTGCTGGCCGGGGCGATGGTCGCCTTCGATGGCGGCCAGGCAGCGCTCTTTTTCGACGGCGCCGCCGGGTTCGGCGCGGAGGACCGCACCGTCGTCACCGGCAGCCGGGGCACCCTGCTCAGCCGAGGTCCCGACCTTGGCAGCCAGCAGGTGACGCTGACGACGGCGGCCGGAGTCGCCCGGCCCCGCCTTGAGGGTACGTGGTTCAACGACGGCTTCCGTGGCACCATGGGCGCTCTTCTGAAGGCAATCGAGGACGGCCGCCCGCCGCTCAACGACGCGCGCCGCAATCTCGACGCCCTTGCCCTCGTGTTCGCCGCCATCGCCTCGGCCCGGCGCGGCGTTCCGGTGGCACCAGGCAGCGTGCGCAGTCTCGCCGCCGCCCGCGCCTGACCGTCGCCATTGCCGGCACCGTACGACGGCAGTTACAAGTGCGCCGCCGCGCACGCGCGGCAACCGGGAGGAAAGACGACCGCCATGGAGGTTCGGCTCGATGGCAAGGTGGCGCTGATCACCGGCGCCACACAGGGCATCGGTGAGGCGATCGCGACGGCGGCTGCGGGCAGCGGCGCGCACGGCCTGTTCCTCACCGATCGCAACGAGGCCCCCGGCGACCGCGTGGCAGACGCGCTATCTGCGGAGGGCGGCGCCATGGAGTTTCTCGCTGTCGATCTTGCTGAAGCCAACGCACCGGCCCGGCTGATTGCCCGGTGCCTCGCCCGGTTCGGGCGCATCGACGTTCTGGTCAACGCCGCCGGGCTGACCAATCGCGGCTCGGTCGCCGACGCCGACCTGGACCTGTGGGCGACGCTGTTCGCGGTCAACGCCCGCGCGCCGTTCTTCCTCATGCAGGAGGCGATCAGGGCGATGCGCGAGCGCGGCCATGGTGGCGCAATCGTCAACATCCTGTCGATCAACGCACACGGCGGCACGCCCGACCTCGCGGTCTATTCTGCGACCAAGGCCGCGCTCGCGATACTCACCAAGAACGCCGCCCACGCCCATCGGCGCGACCGCATTCGGGTCAACGGCATCAACGTGGGATGGGTGGCAACGCCGGCCGAGATGACCATGCAGTCCGAAACTCTCGGCAAGGGGGCGGGCTGGGTCGAGGAGGCGGAGGCAATCATGCCCTTCGGCCGGCTGCTCGCCGCGGACGAGGTCGCCAATCTGGCGGTGTTCCTCGCCAGCGACGCGGCGGG
This sequence comes from uncultured Bauldia sp., assembly GCA_964610725.1. GTDB lineage: Bacteria > Pseudomonadota > Alphaproteobacteria > Rhizobiales > Kaistiaceae > JBBDMC01. The sequence goes on along the minus strand of CAZSWL010000265.1, from coordinate 628 downwards.
GCCGATGACCGGCGCGCTGATCGACCAGGAGCAACGGGTGATCGGACCCTACGAATGAGCCCGTCTGCCCGTGAGCCACCAACCCTGTCCCCGGCGCTGCTGGAGCGCCTGCCGCAGGCAGTCCGCCGGCCCGGCTACGATCGCAAGGCGCTTGCCGTCGGCATGGCCCACGTCGGCGTCGGGGCGTTCCACCGTTGCCATCAGGCCGACTACACCGACGACCTGTTGAACGAACACTTCGATCGCTGGGGCGTGATCGGTATCAACATCCGCGAGCCTCGCCTCGCCGGGACGCTCGCACGGCAGGACGGGCTTTACACCCGGCTGCTGCGCGACGGTGACCACATCGACGCCCGGGTGATCGGCTGCATGCTCGCGACGGCCGACAGCCAGGCCGATGCCGGCCCGGCGCTCAAGGTGCTTGCGGCGCCCGAGGTGGACGTCATCACCCTGACAGTCACCGAGAAGGGCTACTGCCACAAACCGTCGACAGGGCTGCTCGACGCGAGCCTGCCGGACGTCGCCCACGACCTTGCCAATCCGGATGAGCCGCGGACGCTGCCCGGCATGCTAGCCAAGGCGCTGGAACTGCGCATGCAATCGCACGGCCGTCCGGTCACCGTGATCA
>CAZSWL010000264.1:0-3279 GCA_964610725.1 uncultured Bauldia sp. | reverse complement strand
GAGCGCGACGGCCAGAGCCGACCGGCTCGTCGACCTCGCGACGCGGCTGGCGCGCGACGAGTTCGTGCCGCTGAGGCCGTTCGGCGCCGCACTTTCGTGTTCGCTGCGTGGCGCCCGTCGCCGCCCCGACGGGACGATCGTGTGGGAAGAAGAGGACTATTGCCGGCCACCGCTCGCCCAGGAGCGCGCCGCCGTGCTCGACAACTACTTCGACGGCATTGCCGTCGAGGCGGTCACCGCAGGCGACGGCTGGAAGAGGATCGCCGCCCTGCCGCGGCTGTTTCCCGATCTCGCAGACTGACCGGCTTCACTCCCCGTAGGGGATCCAGATGTTCTTGACCTGGGTGGCGTGGGCGAGGATGTCGCGTCCGCCGCCGATCGCCGGATCGTTCCAGTCGCGCGCGACCGTCTCCGTCCACGTCTGCTTGAGGTTGCCGACCGAGGCCCGCTCGATAACGCCGGCGCCCTCGGCGGCGCCGAAGGTCCAGATGGCGTCGACCGCGTCGTGTTTGGCCAGTTCGAGGCCAAGAAGCTTCTTGTCGCCGGTGACGATGTTGACCACACCCGCCGGCACGTCGGAGGTGTCGAGCACCTGGTAGAAGTCGGTGGCGATCAGCGCCTGCGCCTCCGACGGCACCATGACCACCGCGTTGCCGGCAGCAAGCGCCGCCCCCATCAGCGACACCAAGGCGAGCAGCCCCGGCTCCTCCGGGCATACGACGCCGACGACGCCGACCGCCTCGTTCATGGCCAGCGCCAGCCCGCGGAACGGCGGCCGGTGGACGGCGCCCTCGTACTTGTCGGCCCAGGCGCCGTAGGCGAACAGCCGCGCGATGGCGGCATCGACCTCCAGCCGCGTCTTGGCCTTCTTGATGCCGCGCAGCGCCCTCAGGCGATCGGCGAACTCGCTCGCCCGCGCGTCGAGGTTCTCGGCGATGTAGTAGAGGATCTGCGCGCGGTTGTGCTCGCTGGTCGCCGCCCATTTCGGCAGGGCTTTGCGCGCTGCCTCGACCGCGTTGCGGATATCCTTGCGATTGCCCTCGCCGACCTCGCCGACGAGCTTGCCGTTGGGCGCGGCAACGCCGCGCGAGTAGCCGCCGTCGGGGCGCGCCTGCTTGCCGCCGATATACATCTTGGCTGTGCGGTCGATGCCGCCGCCGACGAGCTTCAGGCCGAGGTCGGCTTTCGGCGGTGGCCTGTCGGCGAGCGCCTTCGCCGATTTCATCCATTTCGGTTTGGTGTAAGCGGCCGCCCCCTCGCGCCCGCCCTCGCGGCCGAAGCCCGATTCCTTGTAGCCGCCGAAGCCGGAGGAGGCGTCGAACAGATTGGTGGAATTGACCCACACCACGCCGCACTTGAGCTTCGGCGCGACGTCGAGCGCGAGGTTGACCGACTCCGACCAGACGCTGGCGGCGAGCCCGTACTCGGTGTTGTTGGCGAGCGCCACCGCCTCCTCCGGCGTGCGGAAGCTCATCGCCACCACCACCGGCCCGAAAATTTCCACCCGCGCCACCGTCGCGGCCGGCTCAACGTTCACCATCAGCGTCGGCGGATAGAAGCAGCCGCCACGGGGAAGGGCCGCGTGGCTCTGGATGAGGGTGGCGCCTTCCTCGACGCCCTTGCCGACCAGCGAACGGATGCGTTCGAGCTGCACCGGCGCCACGATGGCGCCGATGTCGATCGCCTTGTCGAGCGGCGACCCGATCCTCAGCGTCTCCAGCCGCGCCGTCAGCTTGGCGATGAGGGCATCGTGCACGCCCTCCTGAACCAGCAGCCGCGAGCCGGCGCAGCACACCTGCCCCTGATTGAACCAGATGGCGTCGACCACCCCCTCCACAGCCGAATCGAGGTCGGCATCGTCGAAGACAATGAAGGGCGACTTGCCGCCGAGCTCGAGCGTCAGCGATTTGCCCGAGCCGGCCGTCGCCTCGCGGATCTTGCGGCCGACCTCAGTCGAGCCGGTGAAGGCGATCTTGTCGATGCCCGGATGCTTGACAATGAGCTCGCCGGTCGCCCCGTCGCCGGTGACGATATTGACGACGCCCTTCGGCAGCCCCGCCATCTGGCAGATATCGGCGAAGGCGAGCGCCGTCAGCGGCGTGAATTCCGCCGGCTTCAGCACGCACGTGTTGCCGAGCGCGATCGCCGGCGCGATCTTCCAGGCGAGCATCAGCAGCGGAAAGTTCCACGGGATGATCTGACCGCACACGCCAACCGGCATACGGTCGCGGAGCTCGGTCTCCATCAGCTCGGCCCAGCCGGCGTGGTGATAGAAGTGGCGGGCGACGAGCGGCACATCGATGTCGCGGGTCTCGCGGATCGGCTTGCCGTTGTCGAGCGCCTCGACCACGGCGAACAGCCGGCTGTGGCGCTGGATCAGGCGGGCGATGGCGTAAAGATATTTCGCCCGCTCGTGGCCCGAGAGCCGCGCCCACGCGCCTTGCGCTTTGCGCGCGGCCTTGACCGCTATGTCGACGTCGGCGGGACCGGCCTCAGCAACCTTCGCCAGCACCTCGCCGGTCGCCGGATTGGCGGTCTCGAACCACTCGCCGCTTTGCGGCGGCCGCCATCCTCCGTCGATGAAGAGGCCCGCCTCGGCGTGCTTGGCGATCCAGGCGCGCGCTTCCTTGTCGCTCTCCGGCGCCGGCCCGTAGTCCATGGTGTCCATGATTCCGGCGATGGACATCGGTCTCGTCCTCACCCCATCCCGTGGCGGTCGAACGAGGCGTAGCGGCCGGTGACGAAATATTCGAGCTGCCGCTCGATGTCGGCGACCAGCGAGGAAGCGCCGATGCGGAAAAGGCCCGGCTGCAGCCAGTCGTTGCCGAGCTCCTCCTTCATGACGAACTGGAACGCCATGGCGTCCTTGGCGGTCGAGATGCCGCCGGCCGGTTTGAAGCCGACGATGTGACCGGTCATCTCGCGGTAGGCGCGGATCGCCCTGACCATGACGAGCGCCACCGGCAGCGTCGCGTTGACCCCTTCCTTGCCGGTCGAGGTCTTGATGAAGTCGGTCCCCGCCATCATCGCCACCCACGAGGCGCGCCCGACGTTCCTCAGCGTCTTCACGTCGCCGGTGCCGAGGATCGTCTTCATGTGGGCGGGGCCGCACGCCTCCTTGAACGCCCTGACCTCGTCGTAGAGCGCCTGCCAGTTGCCGGTGAGCACGTGCTCGCGGGTGATGACCACGTCGATCTCCTCGGCGCCCGCCGCGACCGACGCCGCGATCTCGGCGAGGCGGGTGGAAAACGGCGCGAGGCCGGCGGGGAACGAGGCCGA